>DATBEA010000237.1:0-3017 GCA_036276215.1 Usitatibacter sp. | reverse complement strand
GCGCCGCCCCGAGGCCGAGGCCCTTTACGCCCGGGCGCTCGCGATCCGCGAAAAATCCCTCGGTGCGGAGCATGTCGAGGTCGCCAGCGCGCTCAACAACCTCGCGGGCGTCTATCGCGACGAGGGCAAGTTCGCCGAGGCGCTGCCGCTCTTCGCCCGCGCGCTCGCGATCCGCGAGAAGGCGCTCGGCCCCGAGAGCCTCCAGGTCGCGGCGAGCCTGAACAACCTCGCGGCGACGTACCGCTCGATGGGCAGGTACGCCGAGGCCGAGCCGCTGTACCTGCGCTCGCTGCAGATGCGCGAAAAGGCGCTGGGCGCCGAAAACCTCGACGTGGCCACGAGCCTGAACAACCTCGCGGCGCTCCACGACGCGCAGGGCGAGTACGACAAGGCCGAGCCGCTCTACCGCCTCGCCTTGAAGATCCACGACCGCCTCGATCCCGCCAGCCTGGAAACGGCGGGCGTGCTGAACAGCCTGGGTGCGGTCTACCTCGAGCAGCATTTCCCCGAGCGTGCCGTTCCCGTGCTGCGCCGCGCCTACGACATCCGGGTGCAGGCGCTTCCCGCCAAGCACCCCGACCTCCTCGCCACGCGCCACAACCTCTGGGCGGCGCACATGACGCGCGGAGAGTTCGCGCTCGCCGAGGCATTCGCCGAGGAGGGCCAGGTGTCGCTCACCGAGGACCAGCGGCGCAAGCTCTCGATCCCGATGCCCACCGCCGGGATGACGCCAAGCCGGTAGAATTTCCGCATGGCCCGAGTCGAAGAGCTTTCGGTCGACGAGATTCGCAAGCGCTACGTCGAACGCAAGGAACCCGTTTCCCAGCAGGTCCTGAACCGCCTCCAGCGCGACCGGCGCCAGGGCGTCCAGCGCCTTTATGCGAGCCTGAGGAAGCGCTTCGAGCGCGAGCGCGACGAGCGCGCGCGCCTGGACGCCATGCTGCACTTCGAGAAGGTGCTCTGGAGATCGGGCGTGCGCGACATCGCGGGCGTGGACGAGGCCGGGATGGCCCCGCTCGCCGGACCCGTGGTCGCCGCGGCGGTGATGTTCCCGCCCGAGACCTACATCGAAGGGATCAACGATTCGAAGCAGGTGGACGCGCCCACCCGCGAAAGGCTCGCCGAGGCGATTCGCGGCACGGCTTCGGGCGTCTCGGTGGGCATCGCGACGGTCGAGGAGATCGACGCGATCAACATCTACCATGCGGGCCTTCTAGCGATGCGCCGTGCGGTCGAGGGCCTGCCGCGCGCGCCGCAGCACGTCCTGGTGGACGCGCGCACGGTTCCCGGCATCCCGATGCCGCAGAACGCGTTCAACAAGGGCGACGGCCTCAATTTCACGATCGCCGCGGCCTCCATCATCGCCAAGACCACGCGCGACGCGATGATGACGGCGCTCGACCGCGAATATCCCGGATATGGCCTCGCCGGCCACAAGGGCTATCCCACCGCCGAGCACCGCGATGCCGTGGTGCGCCTGGGCCCCTCGGCGATCCACCGCATGTCGTTCCCGGTGATGCACGAGCTGCAGGGAGAGTGGTCGAAGCTCTTCTACGAGCTGAGGCAGCGCGTGTGGGACGCCGCCACGCGCGAGGTGCTCACGGCGTTCGAGTCCGATCTCCAGCTGCATGCGAAGACGCTGCCGGAGGTCGAATGCAAGAAGCTTCGCCTGATGGTGACCCGCAAATGGAAGGTCCTGGTGGAGGCGTAGCGCCGAAGTCCACGCGCCTCGTGCCCCGCCCCTCGCCATGAAATACAAGGACTACTACGCGATCCTGGGCGTGAAGCGCGAGGCGGGCGCCGACGAGATCAAGAAGGCCTATCGCAAGCTCGCGCAGAAATTCCATCCCGACGTCTCGAAGGATCCCAAGGGCGAGGAGAAATTCAAGGAGATCGCCGAGGCGTACCAAACGCTGAAGGATCCCGAGAAGCGCAAGGCCTACGACGAGCTGGGAAGCCACGCGCCGGGGCAGGATTTCCGTCCGCCGCCCGATTGGGAGCGCCATTTCCGCGAGCGCCAGGGCAACGGCGCCGCGTCGTTCTCGTTCGACGACGTGGACTTGGGCGACCTCTTCGAGAGCCTGCGGGGACATTCGCGGGCGGGCGGGCGATCGCGCGCCTCGATGCGCATTCCCGGCGAGGACTTCGAGGCGATAGTCCATTTGCGGCTCGAGGACGCCTATGCCGGAACGCAAGTGGACCTGAACCTCGAGATGCCCGAGATCGACGACCAGGGCCGTGTTCGCCACGTCGCGAAGACGATCAAGGCGCGCATCCCGCGGGGAGCCACCGACGGCATGCGCCTCAGGCTTCGCGGCCAGGGCGGCAAGGGTTTCAACGGCGGGCCCAACGGCGACCTCTACCTCAACGTGGCGCTGCATCCGCATGGCCTCTTCCGCCCCAGCGGGCACGACCTCTACCTGGACCTTCCGCTGGCACCCTGGGAGGCCGCGCTGGGCGCCACGGTCGAGGTGCCGACCCTTTCAGGCGCCGTGAACCTCAAGGTCCCGCCGGGCACTACTGCGGGCCGGAAGCTGCGCCTGGGCAAGAAGGGCCTGCCCACGCCGTCGGGCGGAGAGGGCGATCTCTACGCGATCGTGCAGATCGTGAATCCGACGCTGCTCTCCGATCGCGAGCGCGCGCTCTTCAAGGATCTCGCGGATGCATCCACGTTCGACCCTCGCGCCCATTTCACGCAGGAGCGATCCCATGGCTGAACAACCCGAAGCGGTCTGGCTGGCGTCGCACACGCGCGTGACGCTGGTGGAGCTCGCGCAATGCTCGGGACTTGCGGAAGCGACGCTGCGCGAGCTGGTCGAGTACGGGGCGCTCTACGCCGAAACGGGCGAGACGTTCGCCGGCGAATGCGTGGGACGGCTGAGGCACGCTGCCCGGCTGGGCCAGGACCTCGAGCTCGAGACGCCCGCGATCGCGATCCTGCTGCGTTTCCTCGAGCGCGTCGAGGCGCTCGAGGCGCAGGTGCGCCACCTGGACGCGCAGGTGGCCCGGCCGCGGCG
>DATBEA010000236.1:0-3979 GCA_036276215.1 Usitatibacter sp. | reverse complement strand
CCTCCAGGACCTTCACCGACTTGTTCTCCTTCAGCTTCGGCAGGTCCTGCACCGGCGGGTCGAGCACGAAGTCGATCTCGCCCGAGAGCAGGGCGGCCATGCGCGTGCCGTCCGACTTGATCGGCATGTACACCATCTCGTCCACATTCCCCTCGGGCTTGCCCCACCACTTGGGATTGATAACGGCCACCGTCTTCACGTCGGGCTCGCGTGACTTGAGGATGTACTCTCCCGTGCCGTTGGTGTTGCGCGCGGCGAAGGTCTCCTCCTTGTTCTTGAAGTCCTGCGGCTTGGTGACGTTGTGCTTCACCGACCAGGAGCGGCTCATGATGCGCACCTCGGTCAACTGCGGCACGAGCACGGGCGCGGGCCCTTCGGTCAGGATATCCACGGTGAGGTCGTCCACCCTCTTCGCCTCCTTCACGCCCGCGAGGTAGGGCTTGAAGTTGGACGTGTCGGCGAG
Organism: Usitatibacter sp.; assembly: GCA_036276215.1. Classification (GTDB taxonomy): domain Bacteria; phylum Pseudomonadota; class Gammaproteobacteria; order Burkholderiales; family Usitatibacteraceae; genus Usitatibacter. Next base: position 3,516 of record DATBEA010000236.1, on the reverse strand, counting down.
CGCGCGCTCGACGGAGAAGACCACGTCGTCGGCGGTGAAGGGCTCGCCCTCGTGGAACTTCACGTTCGGGCGCAGCTTGAAGCGGAAGGTGGTCGGATTGACCGCTTGCCAGGAGACCGCGAGGCAGGGGATCACCTTCAAGTCCCGGCCGCGGGTGACGAGCGTCTCGTAGATGTGGTCGAGGAAGGCGTTGGTGAACCCCTCGTTCTGCGCGTGGGGGTCCATCGTCACGATGTCGCCCTGGCTCGACCAGCGCAGCGTCTTCGCCCCCGCGGTCGCCGCTACTGCGCAGAGCGTGAAGGCGAGCAATGCGGCGCCTACCCGAATGATCTTCATGGCCATTTTCTCCCGGCTGCGCTTTCGCGGTATGGTAGCAAAACAGCCATGACCCAAGAGATATTTCGGGACGAGCCGTACCGGAAAGGCGCCGAGGCGACAATCGCCGCGCGCGACGCCCGCGGCATCGTCCTCGACCGGACCATTTTCTATCCGCGCGGCGGCGGCCAGGCGGGCGATGCCGGGGTGCTGCGCCTGGAGGGCGGCGAGATCGCGATCGCCGACACCGTGAAGGGCGAGGTGCCCGGGGAGATCATCCACGTGCCCGCGCCGGGGCAGGAGGCGCTGCTGGAGGCCGCGGCGGCGGGCAACTCCGTGGCGCTCGCCATCGATTGGGAGCGCCGCCACCGGCACATGCGCTTCCACACGGCCACGCACCTCCTCTGCGCCATCGTGCCCCACGAGACCAACGGCTGCTCGATCACGGCGGGCTATGCGCGCCTGGACTTCGACATGGTGGAGCCGCTGGACAAGGAGCACCTCGAGCGCGAGCTCGGCCGCCTCGTCGATGAGGCCCACGACGTGCGCACCGTATGGATCACCGACGAGGAGCTCGACGCCAAGCCGGAGCTCGTGCGCACCATGTCGGTGAAGCCCCCGCGCGGCGTGGGGCGCATACGGCTCCTCGAGATCGATGGCGTGGACCTCCAGGCCTGCGGCGGCACGCACGTGGCCAACACCCGCGAGATCGGGAAGCTGCGCGTGGCGAAGATCGAGAAGAAAAGCGCGCGCAGCCGGCGTGTGGTGATCGAATTCGCGCAGTAGGCAGGCTCGCGGCGATAGCGTGCACGTTGGGTTGCGCATCGTGCGCGTTGCTCTCGCCGCGCCCGGCGCCTCTCGTCGAAATCCCCGTCGAGCTGCGCCACGGATTGCCCACCGTGAAAGTGAGCGTGTCGGGCGCGCCGCTCGAGCTCTTCCTCGACCTCGGCGCTTACCTGCCGATCGCCCTCACCGCTTCCGAAATGGAGCGCTCGCACGTCCAGGTGCTGCCCAAGATGACGCAATTCCGCGATGCCCTCGGCCAGGTCATGGAGGCGCATCATTTCCTGGCCAAGGATGTACGGCTCGCCGGGTACGAGGTGGGCGACCTGGAGGGGGGCGAAGCGGTTTCCATGGGCGGATTCGCGCCGCCCGACCGCAACGGCTACATCGGACGACCGTTGCTGGCGAGACACCTCCTCGTGCTGGACTATCCGCACCATAGGATCAGGTTCTACGAGTCGGGCAACGATGCCGCGATGACGCTCGAATGCGGCGCGGCGCGCTTCAAGGTCGAGCTTCGCGACGGGGCCGTGCAATCGGAAGGACAAACCGAATTCGGCCGGCGGCGCTTCCTCTGGGACACCGGCGCGCAGGAGAACAACATCCGCCCCTCCGTGCTGCCGCCCGAAGTCGTGGCCGCCGCCCCCACGATCGACGACGGGCCTCCCGTGGTCCGGATCGAGCACGTGGCACTCGACGGAACCGACATCGGGCCGCAGGGCTTCCGCCTCTGGGCCTTCGAGGCGCCGGATGTCGATGCGTACCTCGGAGCCGGCCTTTTCTCCACGCGCAAGGTCTGCCTGGACATCGCCATGGGCCGCGGTGCGGTGGCGCCTGCGGGGGGCTGAATCCTTCGGCGGACGGCGCTGTCCAACACTGGCGTAAAATCCGCGCTACCTCTTGCGACGGGATCGCCATGAACGAGACCCAGCAGTCCGCCTACCCAAACCCGATGGGGACCGACGGATTCGAGTTCGTCGAATACACCGCGCCCGACCCCGAGCTGCTGGGCGAGCTCTTCGAGCAGATGGGCTTCACGGCCGTCGCGCGCCACCGCTCGAAGGACGTGCTGCTCTACCGCCAGGGCGGCGTCAACTTCATCGTGAACCGCGAGCCCGACAGCTTTGCGCAATCGTTCGCGCGCGTGCATGGGCCGTCGGCATGCGCCTTCGCGATGCGCGTGAAGAACGCGGCCAAGGCCTACCAGCGGGCGCTGGAGCTGGGCGCCAAGCCCTTCCACGGCAAGGTGGGCCCGATGGAGCTCAACATCCCGGCGCTGGTCGGGATCGGCGGAAGCCTCATCTACCTCGTGGACCGCTATCCGGGCAACGGCGGGAACCTCTCCATCTACGACGTGGACTTCGTGCCGGTGGAGGGACGCGACCAGCACCCGCGCGGGGCGGGCCTGCTCGAGATCGATCACCTCACGCACAACGTGTACTCGGGGCGCATGGACACGTGGGCGGAGTTCTACGAGAAGCTCTTCAACTTCCGCGAGATCCGCTACTTCGACATCCAGGGCCAGAAGACGGGCCTCACCTCGCGCGCGCTCACCAGCCCCTGCGGCAAGATCCGCATCCCGATCAACGAGCCCTCCGACAAGGGCTCGCAGATCCAGGAGTACCTCGACGCCTACAAGGGCGAGGGCATCCAGCACATCGCGATCTCGGCCGACGACATCTTCGCGACCGTGGAGGAGCTGCGCACGAAGGGCGTGCGCTTCCTCGACACGCCCGACACCTACTACGAGCGGATCGACGCGCGCGTGAAGGATCACGGCGAGGACATCGATCGCATGAAGAAGAACCGCATCCTCCTCGACGGCGAGGGCGTGGACAAGGACCACCACGAGGACAAGCTGCTGCAGATCTTCACCGAGACCGTCATCGGGCCGATCTTCTTCGAGATCATCCAGAGGAAGGGGAACGAGGGGTTCGGGGAGGGCAATTTCCGCGCGCTCTTCGAGTCGATCGAGGCCGACCAGATCGCGCGCGGCGTGATTTGATCGCGGGGAGTGATTCGGGGAAAAGGCTTTGAAACGCAGATGAACGCAGATGGAGCGCAGATGAACGCGGATAGGACGATGAGTGTTTCGTGCCCAGGCTCGCGTCGCCTCGAATGCCATGCACTGAATTCATCTGCGGCGATCTGCGCTCCATCTGCGTTCATCTGCGTTTCCAAGATTTTCCTCCGATGAATGACCGGTCGCTGCAATCCCCGCTGAAATACCTGTCCGGATTCGGCTCGCACCACGAGAGCGAGGCGCTCGAAGGGGCGTTGCCCGTCGGGCAGAACTCGCCCCAGAAGGTCCCCTTCGGCCTGTACGCCGAGCAGCTCTCGGGTTCGTCCTTCACCGCGCCTCGAGGCGAGAACCTGCGCTCGTGGCTCTATCGGCTGCGGCCATCCGCCATGCATAAA
>DATBEA010000235.1:0-10678 GCA_036276215.1 Usitatibacter sp. | reverse complement strand
CTTGTTACGGGGAGAGAACAAAAGATGACCGCCACCGCCGCTCCCACAGCGACCGTCTTCAACCACACGTACCGGTACCGGCCGCCAGACCCGGCAGCGCGCATACCAGCGGGCATCCGGCGCATCGCCATCGTGGGCGGCGGCACGGCCGGCTGGATGGCGGCGATGATCTTCGCCCACAAGCTCGCGCCGCGCGGCGTGGAGGTGTCCGTGCTCGAATCGCCCGCCGTGCCCATCATCGGCGTGGGCGAGGGCTCCACGCCCTGGCTGCGCGGCTTCTTCGACATGCTGGGCATCGAGGAATCCGAGTGGATGCCCGAATGCAATGCCACCTACAAGTGCGGCATCACGTTCGACAAGTGGTCCACGCGCGCCGGGTTCGAGAAGTATTTCCATCCGTTCGCCTCGATGCTCGACAACCTCACGATGACGCAATTCGTGCAGAACGCGCAGGCGCGGGTGAACGGCTACGACGTCGAGGCGCATCCCGACCGCTTCTTCATCGCGTCCTACCTTGCGAAGCACCGCATGGCGCCGAAGCCCAATCGCAACTTCCCCTTCGACGTCTGGTACGGCTACCACTTCGACGCCGTTCTGCTGGGCCGGTACCTGCACAAGAAAGCGGTCGAGCGCGGCGTGAAGTATGTGAGCTGCCACGTGACGAACGTGAACCTCGAGGAGAACGGCGACATCCGGTCGGTCGCGACGAAGGAGGCGGGCGAGATCGAGGCCGACCTCTTCGTGGACTGCACGGGCTTCGCGGGCCTCATCATCCAGAAGGCGCTGGGCACGCCCTTCGTGGGCTTCGAGGAGAACCTCTTCAACGATTCCGCGGTGGCGATGCCAACGCCCATGGGCGAGAAGATCGGCTCGCAGACCATCTCCACGGCGATGAAGCATGGCTGGTGCTGGGAGATTCCCCTCACCAACCGCAACGGGAACGGCTACGTGTACAGCGCGGCGTTCTGTTCGGCCGACGAGGCCGAGCGCGAGCTGCGCGAGAAGCTCGGCATGCTGGATTCCCCGGAGCCCGCGCGGCACTTGAAAATGCGCGTGGGCCGCGTCACCAAGCACTGGAACCGCAACTGCCTGGCGGTCGGGCTCTCGCAGGGCTTCATCGAGCCGCTGGAGGCCACGGCACTCCTCTTCATCCAGCGCACGGTGCAGCAGTTCGTGGACGTGCTCGAGGCGGGCGACCTGGGCGATGGCGCGCGCGAGCGTTTCAACGAGAAGGTGAACCAGCATTTCGAGGGCACGCGCGACTACATCGTGACGCACTTCAAGACCAACACCCGCAAGGACACGGATTACTGGCGCGCCAACGCGGACAACACGAAGATCTCGCCGGCGCTCCTCGAGCTCTACGCCCTCTGGATGTCCGGGAAGAGCATCGCGCCCGACGTGGGCAGCCAGCGCCTGGGCCGCGGCTACCCGATCTTCTCGTGGTACTGCATCCTCGCGGGCAACGGGATCTTTCCGGAGCCGGCGAAGCTGAGGAAGGCGAACGGATCGGTCCCGTCGCATAACATCGCGGAAATCGACAACCTCCTCACGCGTGCCCTCATGAACTTCCGCGACCAGCGCGAGGTGCTCGAGGCGATCCCGCCGAAGTCGAAGGAAGAGTCCCTGCAGATCTACTTCTGGTGAGCGGCGATCCGCCCTTCGAGCCCGCCACGCTCGAAACCGAGCGGCTGGTGCTACGGTGGATCGTGCCATCCGACGCGCCCGCGCTCTTCGCCATCTACGCGGATCCGGTCGTGGCGAGATACTTGTCGCGGCCGGCGTTCACGGAAATGGCGCAGGCCGACAAGCTCGTGGCCACCGCGAACGCCTGCTATGCCGATGGCAACAGCGTGAACTTCGCCGTCGAGCGGCGCGACGATGGCATGGTGATCGGCACCTGCATGCTGTTTCGCTTCCACCGCGAGAGCCGGCGCGCCGAGATCGGCTATTCGTTGGCCCGGGCGTATTGGGGCAAGGGCTACATGCACGAGGCGCTGCAGGCGCTCATCGATTACGCATTCGGACCGCTGGGCTTGAATCGCATCGAGGCCGATATCGATCCGCGCAACGCGAATTCCTCGAAAAGCCTCGAGCGGCTCGGGTTCAAGGAGGAGGGCGTCCTTCGCGAGCGGTGGATCGTCGCCGGCGAGGTTTCGGATACGGCGTACTACGGCTTGCTGCGCAAGGAGTGGGGGGCCTAGGTCTGATGTTAGGATACGACTAACATCCCTTCTTCGAGATGCTCCTTGCGTCTTCGCTCTCTCACCGATAGCCAACTGCGTGAGCGCACATTGAAGTTCGTGAGCGAGCTGAGGACGTTCCAGGCCACTGCGGACGAAGGGCGAGAAGCCATCCTAGACAAGACGCTCCCGGGGCGGTCGGACGAAGCGCGAGGCATTGCATTCCAGCGCGTAACGCTTGTCCTGAAGAACCTTCACGAGAATGTGCAGAAGGACTTCAAGTCCGATTTCCGTGGAGAGGCGCTGGCACTGCAGAGGGAGCTCATGGCAAGGCTCGGCATTGCCGTTCGTCGCGATGGCGTCGAGCTGGCACCGCTCAAGTACGATGCCGCGGACTACCTCGAGGAACTCGCGCGGAGGCTGCCTGCCTAGCGGTCCGGCACGTTCCTGTTCAGCTCGTCCATCCACGCGCGCGAGTTTCCATCGGAAGGCGCGCGCCAATCCCCGCGCGGCGATAGGCTTCCGCCGGAAACGACCTTCGGCCCGTTGGGCAACGCCGAGCGCTTGAACTGCGAGATGTCGAAGAATCGGTGGATGAAGACGCCGAGCCATTTCTTGATCTCGGCCAGCGTGTACGCACGGCGCAGGCTCTCGGGAAATTCCGGCGGCCACTCCCCGCGCGAGGCGTCCTTCCACGCGTGCCATGCGAGGAAGGCGACCTTCGAGGGCCGCAACCCGTAGCGCGTGACGTAATAAAGGTTGAAGTCCTGGAGCTCGTAAGGACCGATGATGGCCTGCGTGCTCTGGATCTTCCCTGAGCTCGCGGGGACCAGCTCGGGCGAGATCTCGGTGTCGAGGATCGCCTGGAGCGTGGCCGAAGCGCCGGGGTCGAGTTGGCGGGAATTCATCACCCATCGCACCAGGTACTGGATGAGCGTCTTCGCCACCGAGCCGTTCACGTTGTAGTGGCTCATGTGGTCGCCGACGCCATACGTGCACCAGCCGAGCGCCAGCTCGGAAAGATCGCCCGTGCCCAGGACGATTCCCTTTCGCTGGTTGGCGAGGCGGAAGAGGTAGTCGGTGCGAAGCCCGGCCTGGACGTTCTCGAAGGTCACGTCGTACACCGGCTCGCCCTTCGCGAACGGATGCCCCAGGTCCTCGAGCATCTTTCGCGCAGCGGGCTTGATGTCGATTTCCTCGCCGGTCACGCCGAGCGCCTTCATGAGGAGCCACGCGTTGGACTTCGTGCCTTCGGAGGTCGCGAAGCCCGGCATCGTGAACCCGAGGATGTTGGCGCGCGGGATCTCCAGGACATCGAACGTGCGGGCAGCGACCAGGAGCGCGTGCGTGGAATCCAGCCCGCCCGAGACGCCGATCACGATGTGCTTCGTGCCGGTCGCCTCGATCCTGCGCGCGAGGCCCTGCACCTGGATGTTGAAGGCCTCGTAGCAATCCTGGTCCAGGCGCCGCGGATCGTCCGGCACGAACGGAAAACGGTCGACGCTGCGCTCGAGGCCCACGTCGTCGAAGGAGCTTCGGTGCGTGAAGGCGATGCGGCGGAACGATTTCTCGGGATGGCCCGCGGCCGCGGCGGCCGCATTGAATGTCACGGTGCGCATGCGCTCCAGGCGAAGGCGCTCGACATCCACGTCGGCAACGCACATTTGCCCCGCATGCGAGAAGCGCGGGGTCTCGGCGAGGCGCATGCCCAGCTCGTGGATCATCGCCTGGCCGTCCCACGCAAGGTCGGTCGTGCTCTCACCCGGACCCGAGGCGGCGAAGACATGGGCGGCGAGGCAGCGGCCCGATTGCGATGCGCAGAGCATCGCGCGCTCGTCGGCCTTGCCGATCAGGACATTCGAGGCCGAAAGATTGCAAAGGATCAAGGCGCCCGCAAGCGCGCCGCGCGTCGAGGGCGGCGTGGCCACCCAGAAGTCCTCGCAGATCTCGGCGTGGAACGTAAAGTCCGGGAGGTCGGCCGCCGCGAAATAGAGGTCGGTCCCGAACGGCACGGCATGCCCGCCCAGCGTGATCTCCAGGCCGGTGAGCCCCGCCGCGGGCGCGAACCAGCGGTTCTCGTAGTACTCGCGATAGTTCGGAAGGAACGATTTCGGCACCACGCCCAGGATCTGGCCGCGCGCGAAAGCCACCGCGCAGTTGTAGAGCCGTTGGTTGCGCCGCAACGGGGCGCCCACGAGGCACACGGACCGCAAGTCTCGAGAAGCCTCGACGAGCCGGCCGATCGCCGCTTCCACGGCCTCCAGCAAGGCGTCCTGGAGGTGCAGGTCGTCGATGGCGTAGGCGGAGATCCCCAGCTCGGGAAAGACCATCAGGTCGACGTTGCGCGCGTCGCCCTCGCGCATGGCGGCGAGCGTCTCGTCGGCATTCGATGCGGGGTCGCCCACGTGGACGCGCGGCGTGCAGGCCGCCACCCGGACGAATCCCTGGCGGTGCAGGGAGAAGAAGCTCACCCGCAAATTATACGTTGCCGGACGTTACACGGAATCCGCACTGTCTCCACAAGGTTTGCACAATCCCGTCGCACCATGGCAGCGTCGATCCAAGGGAGGTGAGACATGAGCATCCTGCGACCCATCGCCGCGGCGTTCGTGCTCGCGACGAACATGGCCTGCGCGAGCCCCGCGCCCATGCCCGTGAGCTACGCGGCACTGATCGGCATCGACGGCCCGCGCGCCGGGGTGGTCGATGCGATCCTGGAAAGCGCCTGCGATACCGGGGAGACGCAGCGGCGCCTTGCCGCGGTGCTGACGGCGAGTGAGCTGCGCCGGCTAGATCTCGAGCTTGTAGCCCACCCCGTACACGGAGTGCACCAGGTCCTCGTTGGGCCGCACGCGCTGGAGCTTGCGCCGCAGGTTCTTAACGTGGCTATCCACGGTGCGGTCCGACACGACACGGTGATCGGCATAGAGTGAATCGAGCAGCTCGGCGCGCGGGAAGATTCGCCCCGGGCGGGACGCGAGCGTGTTCAGCAAGCGGAACTCGACCGGCGTGAGCTCGAGCGGCGTGCCGTCGAGCATCGCTTCGTATCGAGTAGCGTCCAGCGCAAGGCCCGGCGACCCGGATGTGGTGCCGCGCCCGCCGCGGCGCAGCACCGCCTTTACGCGCGCCACGACTTCGCGCGGGCTGTAGGGCTTGCAGATGTAGTCGTCGGCGCCCAGCTCGAGCCCCACGAGCCGATCGACCTCTTCCACGAGCGCCGTCACCATCACCACGGGAATGTCGTGGGCGGCGCGCACTTCCTTGAAGACCTCGAGGCCGGGTCGTCCCGGCAGCATGAGGTCGAGCAGGATGATGTCGGGCTTTCGCTCCTCGATCGCGGGAAGCACGTCGCGACCGTCGGCGAGCACGCGCGTCTCGAAGCCCGAGGCGCGCAGGTACTCGTCGAGCAGCGTCGAGAGCTTGGGCTCGTCCTCGACGACGAGGACGTAGGGTTGTGCCGCGCTCATGCGCCCTCCGCGAGCGGAAGCCTGAGCTCGATGCGAAGGCCGCCCAGGCTGGAATTCGTGGCGACAATGCGGCCGCCGTGCGCCTGCGCGATGCTCTGGCAGATGGCAAGTCCCAGTCCCGAGCCACCGCCGTCGCGGCTTCGGGAACCCTCGACGCGATAGAGGCGCTCGAAGATGCGTCCCAGCGCGTCCCTCGGCACGCCCGGCGCGGAGTCTTCCCAGTCGAGATGCGCCTCGTGGCCGTTGCGCGCGACGGTGACGCGCACGCGCCCGCCGGCATCGGTGTAGCGCGCGGAGTTCTCCGCGAGGTTTCCCACGAGCTGCAGGATGCGCTGCGGGTCGGCGCGGACCCGGACGGCCTGGGGTGCGATTCGCTCATCGAGCCTGAGCCCCGCCGCGGCGATGCGATCGCGTGCGCCTTCGAGCGCCTCGTGCACGAGCTCGGCCAGGTCCACGTCCGCGAAGTGGTAGGCCACGCCCACGTCGGCGAGCGAGAGGTCGTGCAGGTCGTGCACGAGCTTCTCGAGGCGGCCTACTTCGGAGTGCAGCGAGCGAAGCGTATCGGGCGTGGCGTGGCGCAGGCCGTCCTGCAGCGCCTCGATCTCGGCTTTCAGGATGGCGATGGGCGTGCGAAGCTCATGCGAAGCATCGGCCATGTAATCGCGCCGCAGTTTCTCGTTCTTCTCGAGCGTATTGCCCAGGCGGTTGAAGTCCTGCACGAGCTGGCCGATCTCGTCCCGCGTAGTGGCGATGACACGCGTACCGTATTCGCCCTCGGCAAGGCGGCGCGTGGCCTCGGCGATTCTCATGAGCGGCGCGAGGAGCCCGTGCGAGAGGACGCCTGCCACCACCGCCGAAAGCCCGATGGCGAGGAGGAGCACCGTCCAGCCCGCCTGCTTTTGCTCCTCCTGGAAGCGGCTATCGGCCAGGTCGAACTCGGGATGGCGCAGCGGCGCCGTGAGCCACCCGACCTGCCGGCCGTCGATCACGATGGGGAGCGTCTTCGTTTCCTGCGCGAGGTCGGCATCGCCCACGATCAGGTTGCGCGCGAGGTCGAGCACCACCGCGGGAGGCGGCGGCGATTCGCGGCGATCGCGGGCATCGGGACGCACGATATGGTTCAACTGCGCCCAGATCGCCTCGTTTCCGCGCAGGAACTCCCACGATCCCTTCTCGCGATACGCATTGGCGAGCACGCCCGAGAGCCGCGTAAGGCGCTGGTCCTCGCGTTGCTGCACGTAGTTCTCGAAGCCCGTCACGAACGCGGCGCGCACGCCCAGGCCGACGGCGACCGCGGTGATCACGTTCGTGAAGAGGACCGCGAGGAACAGCTTCGGGGTGACGCCGAGCGTCATGGGGCCTGGGAGGCAGTGAATCCGCCATTTTCCGCGACTCGGGGCATGCCCGGCAACGTGCCTTGGTCGGAGGCCGGCATTCTCCAGATTATCTGCACATTGTCACATCCCGGCGGTCATCTCCGGGGCGGCAACTCGGCTATGGTCCGGCCGTCCACCTGGACCGAGATCGAGTCGCCATTCACGGTCGCCGAGGCCGCGACGGAGTCGGTGCAATCGCTCCCCACTCGCATGAGGACCACGAACTCCGCGGTGCGTGAGGCGCTTCGCGCCGCGAACGTGCCGTGCCACTGGGCGGGCTCGGCCTTCTGCATGCTCGAAGGCTCGGGCGGGGCGGTGAATCGATCGGTCTGCGTGAAACCCACGTCGGGCGAGGAGAGCATCTCCACGCACATGCGCGCATCGCCGTTCACGAGGGCCACCTTGCGATCCGAGAGCTTGTTCATGCGATTCAACGCGTGGATGTTCCACTCCCACGTATGCGCGGCCGGGGCGGCGAGCGAATCGTGCACGACGATGAAGTTGGGCCGCACGTAGACCATCGTCCGCTCGGCACGGGTGAGGGCGCCGTCGTAAGCCTTCTCGGCACGGCCCGTCACGATGTCGTACGCGGGATGCGTCTCGAAATGCACGATCTCGCCGGTGAACTGGCGCCCGTCGGGGCCTTCGCCCTTGCCGCCGTCGAAGGTGATCGCGTTGGAAGCGCGCGTCTGCTTGTACCACTGGGTCCAGTGGGGCGTGCGGAAATTGTCGTAGTAGCCCGAGGCGATGGCGAGGCGCTTGCCGTGGTCGTTCACGACGAAGCTGTTCTGGTCCGCATGGCTGTGGTTGTACGAGCCGTAGGGACTCGAGCGGAAATACACCGACGTGCGCTTCGGGTCCGCGAGGTCGCTGTGCATGGCCGCCCAGCCGATCGAGGGAAAGACCGCGCCGTTTTCCGTGCCCTTCGGGATCGGCACGCGCTGCTCCTTCAACCTCGGGGCAAGCAGGAGCTCCAGGCGCGACGGGTCTTCGCCTTCGAGCGCGCCGGCATACCAAAGGCCCAGCGGGCTCGGCGCGAAAGCGGTGTACGCCTTGCCCACTCGCGCCCAGATTTCCGAGAGGTGCTGCTCCTGCCCGTCGCCGAAGAGCCCGCTCGGGGTGTCGGGCGGCAGGAAGTAGGCGAGGTATCGCGAGTAGTTGCGCACCCATTCCTTCTTCGCGAGGTCGATGCCGGTCGCGTTCTTGAGGACGTACCAGACGGGGAGGTTCGTCCCGGTGTCCCACTGCGCCTGCGCGGTGCCGTTGCCGAAACCGCCGTCGGCGCCGCCCCAGGGGCTGGTCCACACGATCGCCATCTGTCCCGCGCCCTTCAGCCACTGGTCGGCCTCGGGGAGATCGCCCGCGGTGAGCGCGGCGATGGCGGCGGTGATGGTGAGCGTGAGGTTGCCGTGCGAATCGTACGGATAGCGCGCGATCTCGTTGGTCGCGACGTATTCGTCGTACATGTCGCGCGTGCGCACGCGGATCGCCTCGAGGATCTTCTGCTTCTGCTCCGCCGAGAGATAGTCGTAAAGCCAGTCATAGCCCAACGCCAGCGTCCAGGCGACGTTGCGGCTCGCCATGTCGTTCTGCGCGAAGGCGATGGGGCCCGTGGTGCTCCAACCTGCCTGTGCAAGAAGCCGCCGCGCCGCGTCCGCCCCGTACTTCGGGTCGTGCGTGCCCACGTAGGCGAGCGCCACGGCGAGCGTGCGCTTCTGCTCGTCCACGGTGTCGTTGTAGTTCGAGTCCTTGGATCCGGAATGCGGCTCCTCCTGCACGGGCAGGTGGCGCTTGTCGTCGGCCTCCCCGGCCATCGCGGCGAAGCCATTGCGGCGTTCGCCGTGGAACGCCGCGACGGGGCTCGCATCGCCCGGGGGCCAGGTGCGCGGATGCGGTGTCGATCGCGCCCGCTTCACGATCTCGTCGGGCGAGGGCAGCACGAACGGAACGGCACCGGGAGCGATGGTGAACGTGCGCGGCTGCGTGACCTCCTTGTCGTAGGTGCTCTGCATCTGCCACGAGTACTTGCCGGGTGCCAGCACGTGGTCCCAGACGAGCCAGTTGCGGTCGGTGGTGCGCGATTCCGCCTTGCCGTCGGGTCCCGTCAGCGTGAGCGTGTAGGTGAACTTGCCCTCGAGCGGTGGCCACGTGAATTCCGGCGGCGTCTGCGTGATGGTCGAGCAATCCATCGGCCGCACCGGGGCGAGCAGCGGATCCGAACGGACCAGCCAGTCCTTGTGCACCCCGCAGGCTGGCGGTTCGGCGCTTTCAGCCAGGGGCAGGGGAAGGGTGTGGCGCAGGAAGAACGCAGCGCCCGCCGCCAGGACGACGAGGGCTGCCGCCAGGCCGAGGGCGCGCAATTTCATGCTCCTTCTGACTCGTGATGCCGGTCATCGTTTCATTCGCGCTTCTCGTCACCCCGGGGCCCGGGGTGACAAGGATCAGCCTTCGAAGCCCTCGACCCGCTTGAACGATCCCGGCAGCGCCCGGCCCGTACGCGCCCGAGCGCCGCGATAGTGCCCGAAATCGCCCGGCTTCACGGTGAGCGTGCCGCGCTTGTCGCCGCGCACGGTTGCGATATCGAGGCGATCGGTCACGGGCTTCAATCCCACCATGGGCTCGCCCTCGTGCAGCTTCATCGCCATCACGCCGCGGCCGCCGTTGGGCAGCTCGTTCACTTCCTCGAGCGGGAAGATGAGCAGGCGCTTGTCGCTCGAAAGGGCCGCGACCTCTTTCTCGGCGGCGAGGATCGAGGGCCTGAGGAGCGACTCGCCTTCTCCCACGCTCACGAACTGCTTGCCGGCGCGCCGGTCGGTGATGAAACTCGAGATTTTCGCCCGCAGCGCATAGCCTCCGGTGCTCGCCATCAGGATCGCCGTGTCCGGCCCCGCCGAGATGAGGCCCACGATCGAAGTGCCCTGCGTTTCCGCGAGCGAGCTCACCGGAACGCCATCACCCTTGCCGCCGGGCAATTCGGAGGCGCGCACGTTGAAGACGCGCCCGTTGGCGCCAAAGAGGACGATGGGCGTGGTGGTGCGCGTCTCGACGATCGCCAGCTCGGCATCGCCTTCCTTCCAGTTGATGGCGCCCTTGTCGATGCCGTGGCCAGAGCGCGAGCGCAGGAACCCGTTCCTCGAAAGGATCACGGTGACGGGCTCGTCGGCCACGGTTTCCACCATGGAAACCGTGATGCGCTCGGCCTCCTCGATCACGGTGCGGCGCTTGTCGCCGAACTTCTCCGCGTCCTCGCGCACCTCCTGGGCGGCGAGCTTGCGGCGTTCGGCTGGGGAGCCGAGGAGCTTCTTCAGCGACGCCTGCTCCTTCTTGAGCTCGGCGGCTTCCTTCTCGATGCGGATGCCCTCCAGCCGCGCGAGCTGGCGCAGCCGGATCTCGAGGATGTCCTCGGCCTGGCGCTCCGAGAGCGAGAACTTCTCCATGAGCTCGGGCTTGGGCTCGTCGCTTGCCCGAATGAGCTTGATCACCTTGTCGATGTTGAGGAAGGCGATCATCCGGCCTTCGAGGATGTGCAGCCGGTCGGCGACTTCCGTCGCGCGATACCTGAGGCGCCGCTCCAGCACTTCCAGGCGGAACCTGGCCCATTCGCCCACTGCATCGGCGATGGACATCTGGCGCGGCCGCCCGTCGGTGCCGA
>DATBEA010000234.1:0-5213 GCA_036276215.1 Usitatibacter sp. | reverse complement strand
AAGATGAAGAACCTTCTCAACGGCTCCAACATGGAGACCGTGTACAAGGCCGACGAGAAGTTCGAGCTGCTGATGCTGGAGAAGAAGGAAGTCACCTTCTCGTACTTCGCCGACCCCATGTACGTCTTCATGGACCCGGAGTACAACCAGATCGACATCGAGAAGGACAGCCTCGGCGACGCGGTGAACTACCTCGAGGACGGCATGATGGGCGAGGCGCTCTTCTACGAGGGCCGCGCGATCTCCTTCGAGATGCCGACCACGATCGTGCGCGAGGTGAAGTACACCGAGCCCGCGGTGCGCGGCGACACGTCGGGCAAGGTGTTGAAGCCCGCCAAGCTCGCGACCGGCTGGGAAGTCCAGGTGCCCGCGTTCTGCGAGACGGGCGACCGCATCGAGATCGACACGCGAACGAATGAATACAAAAGAAGGGTAGCTGCATAGGGCTGCCGCTTCGACATTCCCGGGGCAACACCGGGAGCAACTTCAAGGGCGCCGCCGGCGCCCTTTTTCTTTCCTATTTCCCGGAGAAGGCGGGCTTGTCGACGGCGAAGCCCTCCCCCGAGATCTCCATGACCCCCGGACGCTATTGATAATAAGATAAACGCCAACGTCCAGCCGTGAGGTACCCCATGCGCATCCACAAGATAGCCGCCATCGGCGGCGACGGCATCGGCCCGGAAGTCGTCGCCGCGGGAGTCGAGGTGCTGGAAACGCTCTCCACCTCGGACGGCGCCTTCCGCTTCGAGGTCGAGCACTTTCCCTGGAGCTCCGACTACTACCTGAAGCACGGCACCTACATCCCGAAGGGCGGCCTCGAGAGGCTGAAGGGATTCGACGCGATCCTCTTCGGCGCCGTGGGCAGCCAGGAAGTCCCCGACCACGTCTCGCTCTGGGGGCTCAGGCTTCCGATCTGCCAGGGCTTCGACCAGTATGCGAACGTGCGCCCCACGCGCGTGCTGCCGGGCGTGAAGAGCCCGCTCGCCAGCGGGAAGGACATCGACTGGGTCGTGATCCGCGAGAACTCCGAGGGCGAATACGCGGGCATGGGCGGACGGGCGCACCGGGGGTTGCCGATCGAGATCGGCACCGAGGTGGCCGTCTTCACGCGGGCCGGCGTGGAGCGCATCCACCGCTTCGCATTCAAGATCGCGCAGGAGCGCCCGCGCAAGCACCTCACGCTCGTCACCAAGTCGAACGCGCAGCGCTTCGGCATGGTGATGTGGGACGAGATCTTCTACGAGGTCGCGAAGGACTTCCCGGATGTGAAGACCGACCGCGAGCTCGTGGACGCGATGACCACGCGGATGGTGCTGAAGCCCCACACCCTCGACACGATGGTCGCCACCAATCTTCACGCCGACATCCTTTCCGACCTCGCCGCGGCGCTCGCCGGAAGCCTCGGGATCGCGCCCACCGCGAACCTGAATCCGGGGCGCGAGTATCCGTCGATGTTCGAGCCCATCCACGGCTCGGCCTTCGACATCACGGGCAAGGGCGTGGCCAACCCGATCGCGACCTTCTGGACCGTCTCGATGATGCTGGACCACCTGGGCGAGGCCGACGCGTCGCGCCGCCTCATGAGCGCGATCGAGCGCGTGACGACGAGCGGAACGCTCACGCCCGACCTGGGCGGAACGGCCAAGACGGTGGACGTCACCAAGGCCGTGCGCAAGGCGATCCTCGACGCGGCGAAATCGGGCACGCAGCAGCTCTCGCCGCTGCCCCAGGCGGTCTCGCGCCCGCAATGACGCTCAAGCGCCCCACCTGGGAAGCGGGGACCGTCGTGGTCCTCGAGCACGACTCGAAGATCCTGCGCGGCAACGCGCTGGGCGATCCGCACGTGCGCAAGGTCGCGGCGTGGCTGCCGCCTCAATACAACGAGGGCGCCACGCGCGGTCGCGGCAGGCGTTTCCCGGTGTTCTACGACATGGTCGGGTTCATGGGCTCGGGCCTTTCGCACATCGCGTGGAAGAACTTCACCGAGAACATCCCGGAGCGCGCCGCGCGGCTCGTGCACGAGAAGGCCATGGGCCCGGCCATCATCGTGCTGCCCGATTGCTTCACGTCGCTGGGCGGCAACCAGTACGTGAACTCATCGGCGCTGGGCGACTACGCCGACTACCTCACGCAGGAGATCGTGCCCTTCGTCGACAAGGAGTTCCGCACGCTCGCCTCGCGCGACCACCGCGGCTGCTTCGGCAAGTCCTCGGGCGGGTACGGCGCGATCATCCATGGCATGAAGTACCCGAAGACGTGGGGTGCGGTCGCGGACCACTCGGGCGACGCCTACTTCGACTTCGTCTACTGGCACGACTGGCCCAACACGCTGAACGAGCTCTCCAAGTACCGCGCGAGTCCGGTGAAACCGGGCGTGGTGGACGTGACGAAGATCGAGAAGGGCGCCGACTCGGGCCTGGACGACGGCCGCGTGAAGCGCTTCCTCGAGGCGGTGTGGGGGAAGCCCAAGCTTTCGATGTCCGAGGGCCACTGCATCATGAACCTGTGCATGGCGGCGACCTACGACCCGGACCCCAGGGCGCCCAACGGCTTCCGGCTTCCGTTCAACCTCGAGACGGGCGAGCTGATTCCCGAGCGATGGAAGCGCTGGCGCGACAACGATCCCGTGAACCTCGTCGCGAAGTATCGGGCGAACCTGCAATCGCTGCGCGGCATCTACGTCGATTGCGGCTCGCGGGACCAATACCACATCCACTATGGCACGCGCATTTTGTCCAAGCGACTGCACGAAGCGGGCATCGAGCACCGCTACGAGGAATTCGACGACAACCATTCGGACATCGACTACCGGATGGACGTATCGCTGCCGTTCCTCTATCGCGCGCTGAAGGCGTGATCGGCAGCGGGCGACATGGTCTTGAGCGCGAGAGCGGCGAGGGCGACGCCCGCGGCCGCGGCGACGAGGCCCATGGCGCCGAAGAATGCGGCGGGGCTCATCGAGCTCCACCAGGTGCCGAGATAACCCGCGAGGAAATTGCCGGCGAATGACGCGAGGAACCATGCCGCGATCGTCGTGGCGGTGAAGCGGCTGGGGCTGAGCGTGGCGAACAGCCCCAGGCCCACGGGCAGGATGTAGATCTCCGCGAGCGTGAAGAGCATGAAGAAGGCCACCACGATGCCCCAGTGCACGAGGCTGCCGCCCGCCATGGCGATCACCCCGGAAAGCAGGAGGTAGGAGAGGGCCACGCCGAATGCGCCGAGGGACATGCGGCGCAATGCGCGGGGGCGGTACGGGCGCGGCGCGGTATCGCGATTCCAGAAGGCGACCACCAGCGGCGTGAGCATGAACACGAAAAGCGGGTTGAGCGACTGGAACCAGGTCGCCGGGATCGCGAGGCTGCCGGCGAAGCGATCGACGCCGGTATCCATCCAGAGGGCCATCGCGTTGCCCGACTGCTCGTAGGCCCCGCGAAACACGATGACCGCGAGCGCGGTGGCGAGGAGGAGCCCGAGCGGGACGGGCTCGCGCGCGGCATCGGCCGAAGGCGGGAGCGCTTGCGGTTTCACGTCGCGCGGCAGATAGCGGCTGCCCGCGAGGTAGATCGCGAGGCCCACGCACATCCCGATGCCGGCGGCGCCGAACCCGTAATGCCAGCCATAGACCTCGCCCAGGGTGCCGCAAACGAGGGGAGAGAAGAACGCGCCGACGTTCACGCCCAGGTAGTAGATGCTGTACGCGGATTGGCGGCGGGGATCGTCACGGGCATAGAGCTGCCCCACCTGGCTGGGAAGGTTGGGAAGGAAGAGGCCGTTGCCGATGGCGATGGTGGTCATGGCCACGTAGAACAGCGGCTCGGAGGCCATCAGGAAATGCCCGATGGCCATCGTGATGCTGCCGATCACGATCGCGGCGCGCTTGCCGAGCCAGCGATCGGAGACGTAAGCGCCCAGGATGGGCGTGAGGTAGACGCCCGCGCCATAGGCCCCGTAGACCAGCGAGGCGTAGCCCTGCTCGAAGTGCAGGTGCTTCACCATGTAGTACACGAGCAGCGCCCGCATCCCGAAGAAGGAGAATTTCTCCCACATCTCCGTGAGGAAGAGGATGGTGAGGCCGCGCGGCTGGCCGAACCAGGCCGGCTGGCTTTGCATCTGCATCTAGAAGCGCGTGTAGAAGTGCAGCAGTCCGTAGGACCAGCCGATCCACGCGAGCATCGCGAACGCGAGCAGGATGAGCGTGTCCCACAGCTGCCGCTTCCATCCGAGGCGCGCGCGGAAGTCGATCACGAGGTTCCATGCCGCCACGAGCGTGCCGCCCACGAATCCCGCGAGGGCGAGCACCACCGAGGCCACGAGGAGCGACTCGAGCCCCGGCAGCAGCAGCACCGCCGCCGCGGTGAAGGTCCCCGCCCATGCGATCAATGCCGCGAACGCCAGGATCGCGCACACGCGGCCCGCGCGAATCGCGAGCACCTTGTTTCGCGGCAGCACGCGCGGATGCGCGAGCGCGCGCCGTGCGATGGCCGCGGCGGGCCACATCGCCAATCCGGCGAGGATCAGCGCGAACGCGATGCCGAGCAAGGGCAGCTCCGCGCCCGCGCCCGCCAGCCCCGATTCGGGCTCGAAGGAGAAGATCGCGCCGAGCACGTTCGTCGACCAGGAGACGACCTTGCCGTCGACGACCCTTGCCTCCAGCTTGTCGTGTCCGCCGACCTCCTGCCACAGGAAGGGTTTCACTTCGCGATAGCGGACCGGGAATCCCAGGGTGTTGACCGAGATGGTGTCGTCGCGATCTGCCTTCACCTCGGTCGCGCCCAGGAGCGTGGCGAGGGAAACGAACGTCGAATCGGCGCGGCGCGTGGTCCTGTACCGACCCGCGATCATCCGCGCGTGCTCCCGGGCGGTCTGCGCGTCGAGCGGCGTGGCCGGCTCGTGCCGCGGGAAATAGCGATCGGCGAACTCCGGGAAGACGAACATGCGCAGGCGCGCGCCCATGCCGCCGCGCCCGCCGGCGTTCACGGACATGAAGAGGCCCACCTTCTCGGCCTCGAAGAGCGCGAGGTCGGAGTGGAAGTACACGGTGTCGCCCCCGTGCGCGATCACCCGGCGCCCGTTGATGGACTGCTCGTAGAAGCCCAGCGCGTTGCCGTTGAGGTCCGGAAAAGCGCGCAGCGAGAAGTCGTGCATCTGCTTCGCGGTCTCGGGCTTGAGCAGGCCCGCGCCATCGTCCAGGTGCGCGATCATGAATTTCGCCA
>DATBEA010000233.1:0-2937 GCA_036276215.1 Usitatibacter sp. | reverse complement strand
CGAGCACATGATGTTCAAGGGGACGCCCAGGCATCCCCACATCGACCAGGAGTACAACCAGCGCGGTGCCCGCTTCAACGGCTCGACCGCCATGGACCGCACCAATTACTACGAGATCACGCGCGCCTCCGACGACAATCTGAATTGGGCGCTCGAGCTCGAGGCCGACCGCATGACGCACTCGTTCATCGCGAGGAAGGACCTGGACAGCGAGATGACCGTGGTGCGCAACGAATTCGAGATGGGCGAGAACTCGCCCTTCCAGGTGGTGCTGAAGCGCCTGCAAAGCATCATGTACGACTGGCACGCGTACGGACGCTCCACCATCGGCAACAGGAGCGACATCGAGAACGTCGGCATCGCCAACCTGCAGGCCTTCTACCGGATGTACTACCAGCCCGACAATGCCGTGCTCATGGTGGCGGGCAAGTTCGACGAGAAGAAGGCGCTCGCCCTCGTCGCCAGGTATTTCGGGCCCATCGCCAGGCCCAAGCGCACGCTCCCGCCCTTCTGGACGGTCGAGCCCACCCAGGACGGCGAAAGATCGTTCACGGTGCGCAGGAAGGGCGACATCGAGATCATCGCCATCGCCTACCACGTGCCCTCGAACCTGCACGAAGAGTCCGATCCCATCGGCTTCGCGGGCTCCATCCTCGGCACCGCGCCCACCGGAAGGCTGCACAAGGAGCTCGTGGAGAAGGGCCTCGCCTCGCAGGTGTTCGCCTTCCCGATCATGGGCGTGGACCCCGGCATCATGGTCTTCGGGGCGGTGGTGAAGAAGAACGACGTGATCGAGCCGGTGCGCACGAAGATGGTCGAGGTGATCGAGAGCCTCGGCACCAATCCCCCGACGGCGGAAGAGATCGAGCGCACCCGGCAGGTCTATGCGAACCAGGCCGAGAAGACGCTCGACAACATGGAGTCGATCGGCGTGGAGATGAGCGAGTACATCGCGCTGGGCGACTGGAGACTGTTCTTCGTGGCGCGCGACGAGCTGCCCAAGATCACTTCCGAGCGCGTGGCCGCCGTGGCCAAGCGCTACTTCGTGCGCGACAACCGAACCACGGGCTATTTCATTCCCGACGACAACCCGCTGCGTGCCGAGATTCCGCCGGCGCCCACGCTCGCGGAGGTGATGAAGGATTTCCACCCGAAGCAGGCAGTGGAGGCGGGCGAGGCGTTCGATACCTCGCAGGACAACATCGACGCGCGCACGCAGCGCCTCACGATCGGGGACGTGAAGGTGGCGCTCCTGCCCAAGAAGACCCGCGGCGGGACGGTGAACGTGACGCTGGCGCTGCACATGGGCAACGAGAAGGCGCTCTTCGGCCAGCAGACGAATGGGATGCTCGCCGGGGCGATGCTCTCGCGCGGCACGACGAAGTACACGCGTGCGCAGCTCTCCGACGAGCAGCAGAAGCTCAAGATGTCGGGAGGCGCGGGCGGAGGCGGCGCGAGCTTCCAGACCACACGCGAGCACCTCGTGCCGGCTTTGCGGCTCGCGGTGCACGTGCTTCGCAACCCCTCCTTCCCGCAGTCGGAGTACGAGCAGCTCGTCTCGCAGATGGAGACCGGCATCCAGGCCAGCATGTCCGAGCCCGAGGCGCTCGCGAGCGACGCGATGTCCCGGCACTTCAACATCTACCCGAAGGGCGATTGGCGCTACTCGCCGTCGCTGCAGGAGACGCTGGACGCGCTGAAGGCCGCGAAGCTCGAGGACGCCAAGGCTTTCTGGGAGCGCTTCTATGGCGCCGCGCCGGCCGAGATCGCCGTCGTCGGCGACTTCGATCCCAAGGAAGTGCTTCCCGTGATCAAGGAGCTGCTTGCCGGCTGGAAGCCGCAGGTGCCGTACGAGCGCTTGCACAACGAATACAAGGACGTTCCGCCCGTCGAGCAATCCATCAGGACGCCCGACAAGGAAAGCGCCGTCTTCCTCGCGCGCCAGAACATCCAGATGCGCGACGACGACCCGGACTTCGCCGCGCTGAACATGGCCGACTACATCCTGGGCGGGGGCGCCGGCTTCGATTCGCGGCTCGCCACGCGCATTCGCCAGAAGGAAGGGCTCTCGTACGGCGTGGGCTCCGAACTCTCCGTGGACTCCCAGGACCGCATGGCCGCCTGGTCCGTCTACGCGATCGCCGCGCCGCAGAACATCAAGAAGGTGGAGGCGGCTTTCCGCGAAGAGCTCACGCGCGCCTTGCGCGATGGATTCACGGATGCGGAGGTCGCCGCGGCCAAGTCCGGGTTGCTGCAGATGCGCTCCCAGAATCGCGCACAGGATGCGACGCTCGCGGGCGGGTGGGTCGGGAACATGCACCTGGGGCGCACGTTCCAGTGGAGCAAGGAGCTCGAGGCGAAGATCGTTTCGCTCAAGACCGCCGACGTGAATGCTGCGCTGAGGAAGTACGTGGATCCGAAGAAGATGACGGTGGTCGAGGCGGGGGATTTTAAGTAGCGGTCATCCAATTCCACGCCGTCCGGATGATCGTCTTCAGCTCCGCCTGCTTCGGCTTCCACCCGAGCACCTGCGCCGCCCGAGTGCAGTCCCCGATCAGCGTTGCCGGATCACCCGCACGCCGGCCCGCGAGTTGATACTCGATGGGCTGTCCCGTGATTTCGCGGCATGCGCTGATCACCTCGAGCACGCTGAACCCGACACCGTTGGCGAGGTTGTAGGCTTCGGCGCCCTTGGCCTTGCCCGCCATGAGCCGGTCCGCGGCGAGCAGATGCGCATCGCAAAGATCCGAGACGTGGATGTAGTCGCGCACGCACGACCCATCCTTCGTCGGGAAATCGCTTCCGAACACGCGTAGCTTTGTCGCCTTCGGATCGCCGCCGTCGCGCGTGCGCAAGGCCTCCTCGAGCACGAGGGGAATGAGGTGCGTCTCGGGATCGTGGCGCTCGCCGGCGCGCGCCTGTGGATCGCAACCGGCG
>DATBEA010000232.1:0-2209 GCA_036276215.1 Usitatibacter sp. | reverse complement strand
CGGGTACTGCATGTTGCCCACGTCGACCGCGACCGGCTCGCCATAGACGGGAATCGAAGGTGACGGCGCGACATAGGGATCGTCCGCCGCGTGGGCTGCGCACGCCGCGAAGGAAAGCGACGCGATGGCGATTCGGGTGGCAGTGTTCATCGCGGCTTCCTAGGCGAGCTGGCGCGTGGGCGCGAGGAAATCGCGCGCCCGGGCCATGTCTTCGTGGTAACGCTCGCGGGCCTGCGCCTCGCAGCGCTTGCCGGCGCGCGCCGCGCGGCATTCCTTGATGGCGTCGGCGAGCGCGTTGCGCGCCTCTCGCGAGGCGTTGTCGAATTTCGCGCGCGGAGTGTCCGCGGGAACGTACCAACGCGGCGGGTCGCCGTCGCGGCTGTACGCCGTGGCGTGCGTCGCGGCGCCCGAGCCAAGCGGCGCCAGCGCGAGTGCGACGGCGGCAATCAACTTCTTCTTCATGGATCACTCCTCGTAGCCCTGAAGCCACGATAGGAGGATCGCAACGACACGGTAATGGGAGGTTGCCGCGAGTTGCGGTCGGAGCACTCCGTCGACAAGTCGGACTCGGCTTACGCCATTCGCTGGGAAATGGGGACAGCCCCTGCCGGTCGCATCCTGCATACCCCGGAAGGCGCCAGGAGGAGCATCACATCCACATGGAGTACCTCCATTCGACCCCCACGGGTCTTGGCAGCCTGGAGAAGTGAATGAAGCTCGCGATGACCGCCGCCCTGATCGCCCTCGCCGCCGCCGCGCCGCACGCGGCGCATGCGCTCGAGCTCGCGCCCAAGGCCGCGCTCGCCGCCGCTTCCTCCGTTGCCGCGCCGCACACCGCCGCACCCTTTACCGCGCCCAGCCCCCAGGCCGAGATCGACTTCTCGCCGACGCCCGAAGTGCGCCACATGAGCAATTCCTCGTGCGGCCTGGATCGGGAGATCTGCTACGACATGAACTCGGGTCATATCGTGTTCAAGCCGGCCCGCGCCCTCATGCCCGACATCCCGGGGCTCACGCGCGAGAACATTTCGATCAAGCGCGACCGGGTCATCTTCCGCTATACCTTTTAAATAGGGGCGTGTAGGATTAGTCCTACATGTAAATCCGCAGCGACCGACGGTTCCTACAAGGTAATCGTTGCTTAATGGGCACGTGCTTTACTCACATACATCGCCAGGAACGAGAACAATGATCCGGCTACTGATCGTCGATGATCACGACGTCGTGCGGATGGGCCTGAAGCAGGTCTTCTCCGGCCGCGTCGACATGGAAGTCGCAGGCGAAGCGCGCACGGGTGAAGAAGCCATCGCACAGGTGCGGGCCTCTCCATACGACGTGGCGCTGGTGGACCTTTCGCTCTCGGACATGTCGGGAGTGGACGTGCTCAACCGCGCCAAGGCCATCCGCCCCGAAATGGCCGTGCTCATCGTGAGCGGCTACCCCGAGGACCAGTACGCGATCAACCTGCTCAAGGCGGGCGCGTCGGGCTTCGTCGCGAAGGACGCGCCCAGCGAGAACCTCGTGTCGGCGGTCGTCGCCGCCGCGCAGGGCCGCCGCTACGTGAGCCCTCGCATCGCCGACAAGCTCGCCCAGGGCCTCGCGGGACCGGCGGCCGACCAGCCGTCGCACACGCAGCTCTCGGAGCGCGAGTTCCAGATCTTCTGCAAGCTCGCAGCCGGGCAAAGCGTCTCGGAGATCGCCAAGGAGCTTTTCCTCAGCGTGAAGACCGTGAGCACCTACCGCTCGCGCATCCTCGAGAAGATGAACTTCAAGTCGAACGCGGACATCACTTATTACGCGGTCAAGAACCAGCTCATCGCCTGAGGATTTCGTGCCGGAACAGCAATCGCCCGCCGCGCTCAGCCGGCACATCCATTCAGCGGCGCACGCACCCAACCCACCGCAGGAGGGGGCGTCCCAGGGACGCACTCGTCCGCTCGAATTCGATCCCCGCGCGCATTCCGAGGAGTTCATGAACGCGCTCGTCGTCGAGGATTCACCGCAGATCGCGGAACGTCTCGTAGAGCTCGTCTCCGTCCCGCACCGTGTCGAGGTCGTGGCGACCGCGGCTACCGAGGATGAGGCGCTCGCCGCCTGCGACCGCTACAGCATCGGCCTGGCCATCGTGGACCTGCAGCTCGCGCAGGGCACGGGGTTCGGCGTGATCCGCAGGCTTCGCGCCGCCGCCGGCGCCAACCCGGTGTGCATC
>DATBEA010000231.1:0-9316 GCA_036276215.1 Usitatibacter sp. | reverse complement strand
CCTCCGGTATCGAACGAAAGCGGCTGGCCCGGATGGCGCGCGCGCCAGCGCTCCATGAGGCCTTTCCCATCGCGGTACCACGGGACCTTCTTCACGGTCCAGGCCTCGAGGCTCGCCACGCGCCATCCTTCGCCCGCGATCGAGGGCCACAGCTCGTCGGCGTGCCTGATGTTGTCGGCTTCGTCGAGGAGCCACATCTCATGGCCCAGGACGTCGCCGAAGATGAAGAGGCGCCCGCCGCGGATCTCGAACTGCGTGGGGTCGCTTCCCATCTTCACGCCGTAGGGGGCGCCGTTGCTGCAGAAGCCGCCGTACAGGGGCTCGTACCTCGCCGGGGCCGCCTGGAACGAGCTGCGGTGCGCATCGCTCGCGAAATAGTACGTGCGGCCATCGTAGGACGCGGCGAGGGTGTGCTTGCCGCGCACGGGCTTGCCTTCGCTGAAATAGCCGACCGGATCGAATCCCAGCAGCATCAGGTGCTCGCCGCGCGAGGTGTCGACGGTGGCGTGGGTGGTTCCGCAACCTGCCAGGACGAAAAGCGCGATCGCAAGGAGCAACGTCTTCATGGGCCCATCGTAGCTCAGTCCTTGTCGTTCCAGCCGCGCGTGCCGTGGTCGCGCTCGAAGCGCTCGCGATCGCGCGCGAACTGGCGCTCGAGCTCCTCGCGGCCCTGCTTGGCGATGGACATGCGCCGCGCCTCGTCCTGGTAGTACGGAAGCGTCGCGTCCACGCTCGCGATGTTATGGCGGCGGAAGGCGTCGGCCAGCTCCTTGGCGCGATAGCGGTCCACGCCGAGCTTCTCGAGCGTGGCCCGCCCCATGCGCAACGCGGACTCGAACGTCTCGCGCTCCACCACGTCGATCCCGCGGATGCGGAGCTCGAAATAATGGCTCACGTTGCGCGCGCGGCTCACCATGTCGAGCGAGGGGAAGTTGGCGCGCACTCGGTCCACGAGCGCGAGGCTCGCCTCCACGTCGTCGATGGCGTTCACCAGGAGCCGCGCCTTGCGTGCGCCGGCAGCCTCGAGCAGGTCCAGGCGCGTGGCGTCGCCGTAGAAAACCCGGTAGCCGAATTTGCGCAGCGACTCGACCTGGTCGGGATCGTGGTCGAGCACCACGGGCCGGATGCCGTTGGCGAGCAGGAGGCGCCCCACGATCTGGCCGAAGCGCCCGAACCCGGCGATGATGACCGGGCTTTCCGCGTCGATGGCGTCGGCCGGGCGCTCGTCGAGCTTTGCGCGCGATCCGATCAGCTTGTCGTGGGCGAGGAGCAGCAGCGGCGTGGTCGCCATCGAGAGCGCCACCACGATGGTGAGCAGCGCCTCCCATTGCGGCGTGAACACGCGCGCCTCCCGCGCCGTCTGGAACACGACGAACGCGAACTCGCCTCCCTGGGAGAGGAGGAACGCGAAGAGCCAGCGCTGGCGGCAGATCTCGATCAGCTGCGCCACGCCCCATAGCGAAGCGATCTTGAGGAAGAGGAATCCCACCAGCAGGCCGACCACGAGGGCCGGCTGGCTTGCGAGGAGCCCAAAGTCGATGGTCATGCCCACCGAGATGAAGAAAAGGCCCAGGAGCAATCCCTTGAAGGGCTCGATGTCGCCTTCGAGCGCGTGGCGGAATTCCGAGCCCGCGAGCAGCACGCCCGCGAGGAACGCGCCCAGCGCCATGGACACGCCCGCGAGCGACATGAGCTCGGCGATGCCGATCACGAGGAGCAGCGCGAAGGCGGTGAACACCTCGCGCAGGTTGCTCTTCGCAATGAGCCGCAGGACGGGTGCGGTGAGGTAACGCCCGATCACGACCACGCCGGCGACCGCGCCCACCACGAGGCCCACGCGCATCCACAGCGGTGCCGCGCCCGCCTTCTCGACATGGCCCACGAAAGGCACGAGCGCGATGAGCGGGATCGCGGCGATGTCCTGGAAGAGCAGGATCCCGAACGATGCGCGCCCCGTGGGCGTGTCCAGCTCGTTCCTTTCGGTGAGCGCCTGCATGGCGATCGCGGTGGACGAAAGGGCGAGCGACAGGCCGCCGATGAGCGCCGCCTGCCACGTGAGGCCGAACGCGAAGAGCGCGATACCCAGGACCGCGCCGCTCGCGGCGAGCTGCAGGACTCCGCCGCCGAACACGACGCCGCGCATGGCGAGGAAGCGCCGCGGGTCGAGCTCCAGGCCGATCACGAAGAGCATCAGCACCACGCCCAGCTCGGCCAGGTTCTGCGTGGATGCGGTGTCGTCGATGAGATTGAGGCCCCACGGGCCGATGGCCGCGCCCGCGATGAGGTACCCCAGCACGGAACCCAGGCCCAGGCGCTTGGCGAGCGGCACGCAGATGACCGCCGAGGCGAGGAAGATCAGCGCTTCACGCATCGCGCTTTTGCTCCGCGAGCCAGAGCTCGAGGCGGCCGTGGAGCTTTCGCCCCGCGCGCTTCAGGTGCTCGTCGTCCAGCTTGTGGGAATCGTGCAGCACGAAGGGATCGAGCCAGCGCATGCCGCAGTAGCGTGCGGTCTGCTCGACCACGGGCACGAAAGCCTCGAAGGCGTGGCCGTGCGGCGCTTCGGGCGCGTACTTCTCCACGTCCCCCGTGGTCGGCACCCACAGGCACTCCTTGCCTTCCAGCGCGTTGCCGCCGGCGCCGTGCGCCCAGCCCCCCACGAGCACCACGTCGAACCAGTGCTTGAGCAGGCCCGGCACCGTGTACCAGTACACCGGGTGCAGCCAAACGATGAGCTTCGCGCGCTCCATTGCCGCCTGCTCCGAGGCGACATCCACGTCGAAATCGGGATAGAGGTCGTAGAGCGAGCGCACCTCCATGGGCTCCAGGCCCGAGATGCCTTCGAGCAGCGCCGCGCACGCGCGCGAGCGGCGCGGATAGGGGTGGGCATGCACGACGAGGATCATCGGGGGAACCACGCGGAAAAGCCCGCGAGCGGATTGTTGTCTGCGAGGATGGCGAGGAAGATCGCCGCCCCCGCCCAGTTGTTGCCGAGGAACGCCTTGAAGCAGCCCTCCCGCGTGCGACTGCGGATGAGCGTGTAGTGCCGGGCGAAGATCGCGGCGGCCACTGCGAGGCCCGCATAGTACGCGTAACCGTAGCCCTGCCAGAAGCCGATGGCGGCCATGATCGCGAGGAATGCCGCGTAGCAGGCCATCACGGCTGCCACGTCATGGCGGCCGAAGAGGATGGCGGATGTCTTCAATCCCAGCTTCACGTCGTCGTCGCGGTCCACCATCGCATATTCCGTATCGTAGGCGATGGTCCAGAGGACGTTCGCCGCGAGAATCGCCCACGCGAGCGGGGGGACCGAATCGGTGAGCGCGGCGAAGGCCATGGGGATGCCGAAGCCGAACGCGATGCCAAGCCACGCCTGCGGAATCCAGAAGAAGCGCTTGAGGAAGGGGTAGACCACGGCCACCGCGAGCGCGGCGACCGAAAGCGCCACCGTGAGCATGTTGAGGAACATCACCATGCCGAAGGCGACCAGCGCGCACACCGCGCCCACCGCGAGCGCCTCCCACGGCTCGATGGCGCCCGTGGCGAGCGGCCGCTCGCGCGTGCGCTCGACGAGCGCATCGAAATTGCGGTCGGCGAAATCGTTCACCGCGCAGCCGCCCGAGCGCATGAGCACGGTGCCCGTGAAGAAGACCAGGAACACGCCGAAGGGCGGCACGCCGCGGCGCGCGAGCCACAGCGCCCAGAGCGTGGGCCAGAGGAGGAGCAGGATGCCGATGGGCCGGTGAAGCCGCATGAGCTTTTCGTAGGCCTCGATGCGCGCGGCGAACGCGTTCATGCCCTGAGGAAGAACTGCTTCGAGCCGAGCCAGCGATCGAGGTGGCGCGTAGCGGCGGGCGACCTGGCCTTGAGCAGCCGCTCGGCCACGTCGCGCGCCTGCTCGACCAGGTCCAGGTCGCGCTCGAGGTCGGCGAAGCGCAGCAGCGGCGCTCCGCTCTGGCGCGCGCCCAGGTATTCGCCGGGCCCGCGCATCGCGAGGTCACGGCGCGCGATCTCGAAGCCGTCGGTGGTCTCGTATATCGCCTTCAGGCGCTCGCGCGCGAGCTCCGAGAGGGGCTGGTAGTAGAGCAGGATCGCCACGCTCTCGCGCGTGCCGCGTCCCACGCGCCCGCGCAGCTGGTGCAGTTGCGCGAGCCCCATGCGCTCCGCGTGCTCGATCACCATGAGCGAGGCGTTGGGCACGTCCACGCCCACCTCGATCACGGTGGTGGCCACCAGGAGCTGGATCCGCTTCGCCTTGAACTCCGCCATCACGTGGGCCTTCTCGGCGGGCTTGAGCCGCCCGTGCACGAGCCCCACCTTGAGGTCCGGGAACGTATCGCGGATCGTCTCGAAGGTGTCGATCGCCGTCTTCAGCTGCAGGGCCTCGCTCTCTTCGATGAGGGGGCAAACCCAGTAGGCCTGCGCGCCCTCGGCGCATGCCTCGCGCACGCGCAGGATCACCTCGTCACGGCGCTCCTCGGCCACGAGCCGCGTGGCCACGGGCGTGCGGCCCGGCGGCAACTCGTCGATCACGGTCACGTCGAGGTCGGCGTAGTAGCTCATGGAAAGCGTGCGCGGGATCGGCGTGGCGCTCATCATGAGCTGGTGCGCTTCGGGCCCCGCCGCCGCCTTGCCCGAGAGCGCCAGGCGCTGCTCCACGCCGAAGCGGTGCTGCTCGTCGACGATGGCGAGCCCGAGCTTGGCGAATCCCACGCCTTCCTGGAAGAGCGCGTGCGTGCCGATGGCGAGCTGCGTCTCGCCGCGCGCGATCGCCTCGGCCGCGTCACGCCGGGCTTTCGCCTTGAGGCCGCCGGCGAGCCACGCGATCTTCACGCCGAGGGGCTCGAGCCAATGCAGGAGCTTCAGGTAATGCTGCTCGGCCAGGATCTCCGTGGGCGCCATGAGCGCCGCCTGCCAGCCATTCTCGATGGCCTGCAAAGCGGCGAGCGCCGCCACGAGCGTCTTGCCGCTGCCCACGTCGCCCTGCAGCAGGCGGCGCATGGGGTGGGGCTGGGCGAGGTCGCGCGATATCGCCGCGTGCGCCTGGCGCTGCGCTCGCGTGAGCGAGAAGGGCAGCGACTTCACGAGCGCGTTGGTGAGCGTGTGCGCATCGGGAAGCGCCGGGGCGCGCTTCGCGCGCCGCTCGCGGTAGGCGATGCGCATGGCGAGCTGCTGCGCGAGGAGCTCGTCGAACTTGAGGCGCCGCCATGCGGGATGGGTGCGTTCCTCGAGGGACGCGGCATCAACGTCGGGCGCGGGGCGATGCAGCGCCAGCACCGCTTCGCGAAACGCCATGAGCTTCAGCTCCCGCAGGAGGTCGCGGTCGAGCGTGTCGGCGAGGTCGAGCGTGTCGAGCGCCCCGTCGATGCGCTCGCGCAGGAGCTGCTGCGACAAGCCGGCGGTCGTGGGATACACCGGCGTGAGGGACTTGGGGAGCGCCGCGCCCTTGGCGACGATCCGGTAGCGCGGATGCACCATCTCGTCGCCGAAGAAGCCCGAACGCATCTCGCCGAAAAGGCGCACGCGCTTGCCGGGTGCGAGCTGCTTCTGCTGGCTGGGATAGAAATGCAGGAAGCGCACCCAGAGCTCGCGCCCGTTCTCGTCCAGCTTCACCACGAGGGTGCGGCGGCCGCGGAACTCGACCTTCGACTCGACCACCTCGGCTTCCACGAGGATCGGGATGCCGGGCTTCGCATCGCTCAACGGCGTGAGGTGCGTCTCGTCCTCGTAGCGAAGCGGCAGGTGCAGGACGAGGTCGCGGGCGCCGTGGATGCCGAGCTTCGCGAGCCTCGCGGCGGTCGAGTCGGCTGCTGCCGTGGCGGGCAAGCTAGCCCAGGTGCATCACGGCGTCCACCTCGACCAGAGAGCCGCGCGGCAGCGAGGCGACGCCGATGGCGGCGCGCGCGGGATACGGCTCCTTGAAATGCTGCGACATCACTTCGTTCACCTTCGCGAAGTTGGCGAGGTCCGTGAGGTACACGGTCACCCGCACCACGCGGTCGAAGTCGCCCCCCGCGGCACGGCACACGGCCCGCAGGTTATCGAAGACGCGGCGCGCCTGCGCCTCGAAATCCCCATCGACGATCTTCATGGTTTTCGGGTCGAGCGGGATCTGGCCGGAGAGGTACACGGTGTCGCCGGCGCGAACCGCCTGCGAGTAGGTGCCGATGGCGGCGGGAGCGTCAGGGGTAGAGACGGGTTTCATCGTGGCGTGATCGGTTGGGCGCGAGGCGCGCTATTCATGCCTGCTTCTTCTTCAATCGCGAGATCCTCACGACCTCCTGGATCCTGCGCAGCCGGCGGAACACGTGCGCCAGGTGCATCCGGTTGCGGACCTGGATCGTGAACACCACCGTCGTGTAGGCGGGGCTCGCGCGCTGCTCGGTCTCGATGTGGTCGATGTTGGAATCGGCTTCCGAGACCTCGGCGGCCAGCCGCGCCAGCACGCCGCGGTGGTTCTGGGCGAGGAGGCGCACGTTCACGTCGAAGAGCCGGTCGGCGGACGGGTCCCACTGCACGTCGACCCATTTCTCCGGGTCGAAGTGGAAGGGATGGATCGCGGGGCAGTCGTGCGTGTGCACGACGAGGCCCTGCCCCTTCTTGATCTGCGCGATGATCGGGTCGCCGGGAATCGGGCGGCAGCACGGCGCGAACTGCACCGCCAATCCTTCGGTGCCCCGGATGGTGATGGAATCGAGGCGGTGCGACTCGCCGTCGGCGGTGGGATCGCCGATGGACAGCAGCTTCTTCGCCACCACGACCGCGAGGCGCTTGCCGAGACCTATGTCGGCGAGGACCTCCTCGCGCGTCTTGGCCGAGTCGCCCTTGAAGAAGCGCGTCCAGTGCGCTTCACCGATCTCGTCGGGATTGGCCTTCAACGAGCGCAGCGCCTGCACCAGCAGGAGCTCGCCCACCTCGGCGCTTTCCTGCAGCTGCATGGTCTTCAGGTAATGGCGGATGTGTGAGCGCGCCTTGCCGGTGGCGACATACGAAAGCCATACCGGGTTGGGGCGGGCCTGGACGTCGGTGAGGATCTCGACCCGGTTGCCGTTGCGAAGCACGGTGCCCAGGGGCACGGGCGCGCCATCCACCTTGGCCGCGATGCAATGGTTGCCGACCTCCGTGTGCACCGCGTATGCGAAGTCGATGGGCGTGGCGCCCTTGGGAAGGGCGAAGATCTTGCCCTTGGGCGAGAAGACGTAGACGTCGTCGGGGAAGAGGTCGACCTTGATGTGCTCGAGGAATTCGAGCGCGTCGCCCGACTCGCTCTGGATCTCGAGGAGGGACTGCAGCCATTGGTGGGTCTTCAGCTGCACGTCCTTGGCGTCGTCCTCGGCGCTCTTGTACATCCAGTGCGAAGCCACGCCCGCCTCGGCCACCTTGTGCATCTCCGCGGTGCGGATCTGGATCTCGACCGGCATGCCGAACGGGCCGAAGAGCGTGGTGTGCAGCGACTGGTAGCCGTTCGCCTTCGGGATCGCGATGTAGTCTTTGAACTTGCCCGGGATCGGCTTGTAGAGCGTATGCAGCGCGCCGAGCGCCAGGTAGCAGGAGGGCACGTCGGGCACGATGATGCGGAAGCCGTAGATGTCGAACACTTCCGAGAAGGAGATGTTCTTCTCCTGCATCTTCTTGTAGATCGACGAGATGTGCTTCTCGCGCCCCGTCACCTGCGCCTCGACCTTGAACTCCGCGAGCCGCGTCTCGATGGCGCCCTGGATCTTGCCCAGCGCGTCACGCCGGTTGCCGCGCGCCTTGCGAAGGGCCTTGTCGAGGACCTTGAAGCGCGTGGGATGCAGGTAGTGGAAGCCCAGGTCCTCGAGCTCGTAGTAGATCGAGATCAGGCCCAGGCGGTTGGCGATGGGCGCGTAGATGTCGAGCGTCTCGCGCGCGATGCGCTCCTGCTTCTCGGCCGGCACCGCTTCCAGGGTGCGCATGTTGTGCAGGCGATCGGCGAGCTTGATGAGGATCACCCTCACGTCACGCGCCATCGCGAGGAGCATCTTCCTGAAGTTCTCGGCCTGCGCGTGCTGCAGGGTCGCGAACTCGATGCGGTCGATCTTCGACACGCCGTCCACGAGCTCGGCCACGGGCTTGCCGAAGCGCTTGGCGATCTCGCTCTTGGTGGTGTGCGTGTCCTCGACGACGTCGTGCAGGAGTGCCGCCATCAGCGCCTGCGCATCGAGGTGCCACTCCGCGAGGATCTTCGCGACCGCGAGCGGGTGGGTGATGTAGGGCTCGCCGCTCTGCCGGTACTGGCCGGAGTGCGCGGCGCGCGCGACCTCGTAGGCTTCCTCTATGCGCTCGACGTCGGCGGGCTTGAGGTAGCCCAGGACCGCCGTGAGCTCGCCCGGACCGGGACCCGGAAGCGACGGCGCCGCGGCCTTGATGCCGCCGGCGACCGAATGCATTCCGAGCGCGGGCATCCTGGCAGCCCCGGGGCCCGCGTTACAGCACCGGCGGCGTCGGCGTGGGCGGGTTCAGCAGCTCCTTGCCCACCTTGCCGGCGGCGATCTCGCGCAGCGCGATGACGGTCGGCTTGTCCTTGTTGGGCTCGACTTGCGGCGTCGCGCCGAGCGCGATCTGGCGCGCGCGATTGGTCGCCGCGAGGGTGAGCTCGAAGCGGTTGGGGAGGAACTTGATGCAGTCGTCGACCGTGATGCGTGCCATGGAATCTCTCCGTCACTTGAATTCGTCGAGCCGCGAAGCGAGGCGAACGGCCTGCTGTGCGCGCGACAGTCTCGCCGCCCGCACGATCGATACCAGGTCCGTCAATGCCGCCTCGAAGCGCTCATTGACAATTATATATTCAAATTCAAGAACATGGGAGATTTCTTCACGGGCGCTCGCCATGCGCCTCTCGATGGCCTCGGGGCTGTCCTTTCCACGCCCCTGGAGGCGCTTGCGAAGCTCGGAGAGCGAGGGGGGCAGGATGAAGATCCCGGCCATGTGGGGGAAGAGCTTGCGGACCTGACGGGCCCCCTGCCAGTCGATCTCGAGCAGCACGTCATGGTCGCCTTCGAGCTGCTCCTCGATCCAGCGCCGGCTCGTGCCGTAGTAGTTGCCGTAGACGTCGGCGTGCTCGAGGAAGTCGTCCGCGGCGATCATGGCCTCGAACGCCGCCCGGCCGATGAAATGGTATTCGCGGCCGTGCTGCTCGCCCTCCCGGGGCGCCCGCGTCGTATGCGAGATGGAAAGGCGGATGTTGGGCTCTTCCTTGAGGAGCGCCGCGACAAGGCTCGTCTTGCCCGCGCCCGAGGGAGCCACCACGGCCAGGAGCGGCTGAAGCTTCAGGCGGTTGCAGAAGGCCTCCGCCTCG
>DATBEA010000230.1:0-9523 GCA_036276215.1 Usitatibacter sp. | reverse complement strand
CGCGGATGCCGTAATCGTCCTTATGCAGGATCACCCAGTCGAGGCCCGCGAGCGCGTCGCCCACGTCGCCCACGCCGCTCGAGTTCAGCACGCGCACGTCGTAGAGGCTCGCCGAGGGCGCGACACCGGCGCTGTCGGTGGTCGTCGAGACGGCGCGCCCGGCTGCCAGCGATGCGACCAGCGTGCCGTGGCCGTACGGGTCCTGGTTGCCTACGGCCGTGCTGTTGATGGTCGATTCGAGCGCGTTCAGGGCGATGCTGCCCGGATAGACGAGCTTGCTGAAGTCGAGTCCGCCCTTCCAGTCGAGCAGGCCCAGCAGCGCGGACTCGTTCACGCGGGTGAGGTCCACGCTCTTCTTCACGCGCGAGGCCCCGCTGTTGCCGGCGAACGCCTTGTTCGAGGCCATGATCCCCGAGTCGAGGAAGGCGATGCCCACGCCCGCGCCGTTGTAGCCGGTCGTCGAGGTGCTCGCGCGAAGGGCCGCGGCGCCCGTGGACTTCTCCACGAGGCTCGCGGTGCGCGCGGTCATGCGGTTGGGCGAGATGCTGTCCACGTCGGAGCGGCGCGCGATGTCCAGCACGCGCGCGGCGGGCAGCATTGCGAGGAGCCCGTTCACCGAGATGTACTTGTAGTACACCGCGCCGCCGGCGGCGACCACGGCGTGGCGCAGGTCGGAGAGCGAGGAGTCGGCGGTGTTGGTCGAAACCACCAGCACCTTCACCATGCGGCCCGAATAGGATTCGCGCGCCCAGGTGATGCCCGAGACGCTGTTGGCCGAGATCGCTTTCGCGAGGTCGTTGGAGAGCTTCGCCTGCGCGACGGGCAGGGCATCGAGCGCCACGTCGGCGCGCGCGGCAGGCGCGAAGGCGAACGCGATGCAGAAAAGGAAGGCGGAAAGCGAAAGGAACGCCCGGGTGGCGGAGTGTCGTTGTTGTGTCTTTGTGTGTTGCATGTGCGGCCTCGTGACTGTGAAACAGCTCACAGTTCGGCCGACTCTATTCCCCGCACCCCATTTGGCCCTGTGACTTTTCGCACAGGCGCGCCTCCCCCTGCCTTACAGGCGTAAGGGGTTCGATTACAGCCGTAAGAAAGCCGCCGCAAGCCGCAAGCGGGGACGGGTAGCTCATGTGGCGAGCCGGCGGACCGCTATCATGCGGGGATGCACCGCGACTCTCCGGGAATGGAAAAATCCCAATTGTTTGAACGGCTTGGCGAAGGCCACGGGGCCGCGCTCACGGTCGTGACCCCGAACCGGCGGCTGGCGCAGTCGCTGGCGCGCGATTTCGCTTCGCACCAGGCCGCCCGCGGCCTCGCCGCCTGGGAAACGGCCGACATCCTGCCCTTCGAGAGCTGGGTAAGGCGCCTCTGGGAGGAGGCGGCGCAGGCCGAAGGCGAGGCCTTGCCGCTGCTGCTCTCCCCGGCCCAGGAACATGCGGCATGGGAAGAAGCGATCCGCGCCTCGCGCTACGCGAAGGAGCTTTTCGCCCTGGGGCCCGCGGTCGTGCAATGCCGCGAGGCATGGCACCTGGCGCACGCCTGGCGCATCCCGCTCGATGCCCGGCGCATTCCCAACGAGGATGGACGTGCCTTTCTCGAATGGGCGGGGAACTACGAGCGCTCGCTTCGCGAGCGCGGGCACGCCGATCCGGCGCGCGCCGCGGATCTCCTGGCGCCCATGCTGGGTGGAGCGCGCTTGCGCAAGCCGGCGACGCTCGCGATGGCGGGCTTCGACATCGTGACGCCCCAGCAGCGCGGCCTCCTCGAGCGCCTCGCCGATTGCGCCACCGCCGTGGTCGATGTGGCGTTCGCGTCACGCGCCTCACGTCTCGCCCGTGTCGCGCTTGCCGACGCGAAATCGGAGGTCGATGCCGCCGCGCGCTGGGCACGCACCCGGCTGGAGGCGGCCGAGGGATCGCCGCGCATCGGCATCGTCGTGCCGGACCTCGCCCAATCGCGCTCGCGCATCGAGCGCGCGCTGGCGAACGTCCTGGCTCCCGGCCACCGCATCGCGGCCGAAGCGCCCGTGCTCCCGTTCAACGTCTCCCTCGGCCTTGCCCTCGATGCCCATCCGCTCGTGGCCGATGCGCTCCACGTGATCGACCTCGCCGGCGCGCACGCGCCTTTCGAGCACGCGAGCCGCGTGCTGCGCTCGCCCTTCGTCGCGGGCGCCGAAACCGAGCGCGAGGCGCGCGCCCGCCTCGATGCGCGCCTTCGCCGCCGCGCCATGCCCGAGCTTTCCCTCGATTCGTTCGTGCGCCAGGGCGAGGCTTCGGGGAGCGCCGCCCCGGATTTCATCGACCGCTTCCGCCGCCTCGCCGAATTTCGCAAGAGCGATCTCTTCGAGGCGCGCGCCGCCTCCGGCTGGGCTCGCGCGTTCTCGGATGCGCTGCGCATCGTGGGCTTCCCGGGCGAGCGCCCGCTCGATTCACGCGAGCAGCAGACGCTCGCGAGGTGGCACGAGCTGCTCGCGCAATTCGCGACCCTCGAGCAGGTGAGCGGCAAGATGGGCTTCCAGCTCGCGCGCGAGCGCCTGCGCCGCATGGCGCGCGAGGCGATCTTCCAGCCCAAGGCGCCCGACGTGCCGATCCAGGTGATGGGCATCCTCGAATCGGCGGGGCAGGAGTTCGACCATCTGTGGGTGATGGGCCTCACGGACGACGCATGGCCGCTGCCCGCGCGCCCCAACCCGTTCATTCCCGTGGCCGCGCAGCGCGCCGCCGGCATCGCGCAGGCCGATCCCGCCGCGTCCCTCGAGCTCGATCGCCGGATCACGCAGGGTTGGATGGAGTGCGCGCCGGAAGTGATCCTGAGCCACGCCACGATGCGCAAGGAAAGCGAGCTCTCGCCCAGCCCGCTCATCGCGATGCTTCCTGCGGAAACGCCGGAAGCGCTCGGCGTGCGCTCGTTCACGCCGCTCCACCAGGCGATGCGCGCCGCATCCGCGATCGAGACCATCGAGGATGGCAAGGCGCCACTGGTGGGCGAAGGCATGAGCCGCGGCGGGACGGGGCTTTTCAAGGACCAGGCGGCGTGCCCGTTCCGGGCGTTCGCGAAGCGCCGCCTCCTGGCCGAGGAGATCGAGACGCCTCACACCGGCCTCGATCCGCGCGACCGTGGAACCCTCCTGCACGAGATGCTGAAGGCGGTGTGGGACCGCGTCGTGACCCAGGAGCGTTTGGCCTCGATGTCACCCGGGCAGATCGAGACGCTGTTGGGCGAGTGCGCGGAGCAGGCGCTCGCCGCGATGAAGCGCCGCCGTGCCGAGACGCTCTCGGGCCGCTACGGCGAGCTCGAGCGCGAGCGCCTCGTGCGCCTCGCGCGCACCTGGCTCGAAGTGGAACGAGGCCGCCCCGTGCCCTTCAGGGTTCTCAAGACCGAGGAGGAGTGCGAGGTCGAATTCGGCGGCGTTCGCGTGAAGGGCCGGCTCGACCGCCGCGACGAGCTCGAAGGCGGTCGCATCGCGGTGATCGACTACAAGTCGGGCGCGTGCCGCACGGGCGCATGGGAGGGCGACCGCCCCGACGAGCCGCAGCTTCCGATGTACGCGCTGGGAGGTCCCGATGCCGGGCGAGTCTCGGTCGTCGCCTTCGCGCAGGTCCGCACCGCCGGCTCGAGGTTCCGCGGCGTTTCCGATGCGCCCAACCTCGTGACGGGCGTCACGACGGTCGACAAGGATCGCAGCCAACTGAAGGAATACGGTAGCTGGGACCGGCTCGTCGCCCACTGGCGTACCGAGCTCGATCGCATCGGCCGCGCCTTCGCGGCAGGCGATGCGCGCGTGGACCCGAAGAATCTCCGCGTGACCTGCAAGCAATGCGAGCAGCACCCGCTCTGCCGCGTGGCGGAGAAGGCGCCTTTCGGCGCCGCCTCGGGGGACGAGGAAGGCGAAGCCGATGACTGAAGCCTTCGTCGCTCCCGACCAGGCCGAGCGCGATCGCGCGCTCGATGTCGCCCGCTCGTTCATCGTCCAGGCGCCGGCCGGTTCGGGAAAGACCGCGCTCCTCATCCAGCGCTATCTCGCCCTTCTCTCCCGCGTCGAGCGTCCCGAGGAGATCGCGGCCATCACGTTCACGGTGAAGGCCGCCGCGGAGATGCGAAACCGCGTGCTGGAAGCGCTGCGGGGAGCAAGGCAATCGAGGCGGCCCGGGTCCGCGCAGGATGCACGCACATGGGACCTCGCCCGCGCCGCGCTCGAGCGCAACGACGTCCTGGGCTGGAAGCTCGAGGAGAGCGCCGATCGCCTCAAGGTCCAGACGATCGATGCGCTCTGTGCTTCGCTCACGCGCCAGATGCCGGTGCTTTCGCGCTTCGGCGGCCAGCCCGAGGTGATCGAGGATGCCACCGCGCTCTTCGCCGAGGCCGCGCACAACCTGCTCGCCATGATCGAGGAAGAGGGCGAGGAAGCGCAAAGCGTCGCCCGCCTTTTGCGCCACTTGGACAACGACGCGGCAACGGCCGCGAAGCTCGTCGCGGAGATGCTCGCGCGGCGCGACCAGTGGCTGCGCACGCTCGATCGCAAGACGGATCGCCAGTCGCTCGAACGCGCGCTCGACGAGGTACGGCGCGTCGCCGTCGAGGAAATGCTCGCCCTGTGGCCCGAGGGCGAGAAGTGCCCGAAGCTCGGTACCGATGACTGGATCACGCAGGCGCAAGAGTGGACCACGCAGAAGGGCGAGTGGCGGAAGGTGGGATCGATCGCTCCCGCCGCCATCCGCGCCGTGGAAGCGATGCTCGAAGCGATGTGCGCCGTGAAAAGCCTTCCGCCGGGCAGGTACAGCGATGTGCAATGGGATGCGCTCGAAGCGATGCTGCGCCTCGCGCCGCTCGCCATTGCGCAGCTCCAGCTCGTCTTCGCGAAGCACGGCAAGGCCGACTTCACGGAGTTCGCGTTGCGGGCGCTGCGCGCGCTCGAAGGCGAGGAGGGCGCCACCGACCTGCTGCTCGTCCTCGACTATCGCATCCGGCACATCCTGGTGGACGAGTTCCAGGACACGTCCTTCACGCAGTTCAAGCTCCTCGAGCTCCTCACGTCGGGATGGGAGCCTGGCGACGGCCGCACGCTCTTCGTGGTCGGCGATCCGATGCAGTCGATCTATCGCTTCCGCGAGGCCGAGGTGGGCCTTTTCTTGCGCGCCTGGAAGGAAGGCGTGGGCAGCGTCGCCCTGGAGCCCGTGACGCTCTCGGCGAACTTTCGCTCGCACGCCGGCATCGTCGATTGGGTAAACCACGCTTTCGCGCGGGTGATGCCCGTTTCGGCCGATGCGAGGACGGGCGCCGTGAAATACGCGGCGTCTCATGCGGTGCATCCGCGGGAAGAGCGGGCAACCCACATGCATCCGTTCTACGACTCCGACAGCGCCGGCCAGGGGCGGACCGTGGCCGAGGTGGCGCGTGAAGCGCGGGGTTCCGTTGCCATCCTCGTACGCAATCGCAGCCACCTCCTGGAAGTCCTGCCACGCCTTCGCGAGGCCGGAATCGCCTACCGAGCGGTCGAGATCGAATCGCTGCGACATCGCCCGGCGGTATCGGATCTTCTCGCGCTTACGCGCGCGCTCTCGCATCTCGCCGACGAGGTCGCGTGGCTTGCCGTCCTGCGCGCGCCCTGGTGCGGCCTCACGCTCGCGGATCTTCTCGCGGTGGCGCCCGGCGAGGCTCCGATCACCGTGTGGGAAGGCGTGCGCGACGAGGCGAGGCTTGCGAAGATGTCGGCGGATGGCCGCACGCGCCTCGAGCGCACGCGCGCATTGCTCGCGCGCGCCCTTGCCGCGCGCGGCCGCCTCGGCCTTCGGGATGTCGTCGAGGGCGTCTGGCTGGGCCTTGGCGGCCCCGCGTGCGTCGAGGGCGACATCGACCTCGAGGATGCGGAGACCTACCTCGATCACCTCGAAGCGATGGAGGAATCCGGTTCGCTTCCGGATCTCGAGGCATTCGTGGAATCGGTGGAGAAGCTCTTCGCGCTGCCGGATCTCGAATCTCCCGACTGCGTGCAGGTGATGACCATCCACAAGGCGAAGGGCCTCGAGTTCGACACGGTGATCGTCCCGGGTCTCGCCGGCGAGACGGCCAAGGACGACGCAAGCCTCTTCCTGTGGATGGAGACGACCGAGGGCGCGCTGCTCCTCGCGCCCATCAAGCCCGCAGGCGTCGAGAAGGAGCCCATCTACGACATGATCCGGCGCCTCGACAAGACGAAGGCCGGGCACGAGGTGGGGCGGCTGCTCTACGTCGCCTCGACGCGCGCGCGAAAGGCGCTGCACCTGCTGGGCGATGCCGCGCGTGACTGGAAGACCGGCGCCGTGAAGGAGCCCGGCAGGACGTCATTGCTCCACAAGCTCTGGCCGGCCGTGGCGCACCACTTCGAGCCCGGCGATCCGCGCCGGAACACGCGCGCCGTGGGACGCTCCGTGCCGGTCGCGGCACAAGGATCGCTGCGGCGGCTGGACTTCGATCGTTTCCGATTCGAGGCGCCCGCGGCGGTCGCATGGAACGCGCCCCGGGAGCGCGAGGAGGCCGAGCCCATCGAGTTCTCCTGGGTGGGCGATACGTCGCGGCGCGTGGGCAGCGTCGTGCACCGCTGGCTGCAGCGCATCGCCGAAGAGGAGATGCGCGGCTGGAACCGGGCGCGCGTCGAGAAGCACCGCGGCGCCATCCGGGCGAGCCTCACCGCCGCCGGGCTGATCGAGGCGGAGCTCGATTCCGCGGCCGCGCGAGTCGTGGCCGCGCTGACCGGGGCCCTCGAGGATCCTCGCGGCAAGTGGCTCCTCGGGCCGCATCCGAACGCGCGCAACGAATATCGCCTCACCACGCGCGTGGACGGCGTGCGCCGCGACATCGTGATCGACCGCCTGTGGGAGGACCTTGCCGAGACCTGGATCGTGGACTACAAGACGAGCAGCCACGAAGGCGCCGAGCTCGACAAGTTCCTCGCCGCGGAAGAGGTGCGCTATCGCCCGCAGCTGGAACGCTACGCGGCGGCACTCGGCAAGGCCGGCGCGCGGCGCGGCCTTTACTTCCCGTTGCTGAAAGGATGGCGCGAATGGGGCTCGGACTGACACCACGGCCCTTCGCGCTCGCAGCGCTCTGGGTTGCGAGCCTCGCCAGCGCCCAGGGCATCCTCGAGTCTTCGCCCGCGTCGGACTGGCGCGCGCTCGATCCCGAAAACACGCTCTACGTGGAGCTTCCCTCGGGGCGCGTGGTGGTCGAGCTGGCACCGGCCTATGCGCCTGCGAACGTGGCCGCCGTCCGCAAGCTCGTGCGAGAGAAGT
This sequence comes from Usitatibacter sp., assembly GCA_036276215.1. GTDB lineage: Bacteria > Pseudomonadota > Gammaproteobacteria > Burkholderiales > Usitatibacteraceae > Usitatibacter. Next base: position 2,258 of record DATBEA010000230.1, on the reverse strand, counting down.
ACTTCGACGGGAGCTTCGTCATCCGATCGCAGGACAACTACGTGGTGCAATGGTCGCGCGCCGAGGCCGATCCGCGCGCGAAAGCCATGGCCGCGGTGAAGGTGAAGCCCGAGTTCTCGCGCACCATCGATCCCAAGGCGGTGTTCACGCCGCTCGCCTACGCCGATACCTATGCGCCGCAGGTGGGTTTCTCGGGAGGCTTTCCCGTGGCGCGCGATCCGAAGCGCGGCGAGGCATGGCTCGTGCACTGCTACGGCTCGGTGGGCGTGGGCCGCGACAACGATGCCGATTCGGGCAACGGCTCGGAGCTCTATGCCGTGATCGGGCAGTCGCCTCGCAACCTCGACCGGAACATCACGCTGGTGGGCCGGGTAGTGCAGGGGATCGAGCGATTCTCCGTGCTGCCGCGCGGCACGGGAACCATGGGTTTCTACGAGAAGGAATCGGAGTGGGTCCCGATCAGGTCGATGCGCGTCGCGGCCGACGTGCCGCCCGCGGAGCGCGTTCCACTGGAGGCACTGCGCACCGACAGCGCCACGTTCAAGGCCTATGTGGAGTCCCGCGCCAACCGCAAGGAAGCGTGGTTCAAGGAACCCGTCGGGCGGATCGGCGTGTGCAACGTGCCGCTGCCGGTTCGCGCGAGGCCGGGCTAGGGCGCCTGGACTTCTACACCATATGCTCGATATCCTCGGGCAGGCCCACCCATGCATGCTTGCGTTTTTCGTACACAGAGAAGTTCGGCTGCGGGAAGCCGGGCTCGGCAAACGCGCCGATCGGTATGGCGACAAGTTCTTCGCGGCCGGTGAGGTTGTAGTGCACGGTCGCTCCGCAGACCGCGCAGAAGTGGAAGGTGCACGAGCCACCCGAATCGCCGACGCGAACGTAAGCGGTCGAGAGGCCCTCGATCGTCACGTTCTCCCGCGGGAATCGCGCTTGCGCGCCAAAGACGCTTCCGGTTCGGCGCTGGCAGGCGAGGCAATGACAAATTGAAATGCGGACCGGCTCGCCGGAAGCGACGGCCGTGAGCTGCCCGCAGGTGCAAGACGCGGTGCGTACGATGGGCGGTGGCTGCATCCTCACTCCTGGGGTTCGTGGCAAACCGCTTCGACGTTGTGCCCGTCCGGACCGATGACGAACGCCGCATAGTAGTTCGCGTGATACTTCGGGCGCAGGCCGGGGGCGCCATTGTCCTTGCCGCCCGCCCCGAGGGCCGCGCGATAAAAAGCGTCGACCTGCTGGCGATTCTCCGCCGTGAACGCCAAGTGAAGCGGCGCCGGCCGATCCTGGGCCTGGAACAGGACCAACGAAGCGTTGCTCTTCGGGCCGACAAGCTCGATGCCGTACGCCGGTATTCCCTCCGCGGCGACAGCTACGCCGAGCGGCTCGAGCGCCTCGAGGAAGAACGCCTTGCTCGCTGCGTAGTCGCTCACTCCGAATTTGACGTGGTCGAACATGGATTGTCCTGAAGTGGGTGCCGCAACGCAGGTGTCATTCTCCAACCTGCCGGAACCGCAGCGCCGAGCGCTCCTTCGCTTTCGCGGCCTCGGCCTCGCGGGTGCGCGATTGCGCGTTCGTGACGAGCGAGCCGATCAAGGCCTCGGCGGAAGCCGCGATGTCCTCGACCGCGCGCTGGAACGCCGCCTCGTTCGCCTTGGACGGATGCGTGAAGCCGCTCAGCTTCCGCACGAACTGCAGCGACGCGTCGCGAATTTCCGCCTTGGTGGCGGGCGGCTCGAAGTTGAAAAGCGTCTTTATGTTTCGGCACATGGCGATTCACTCCCCGGTGACGCGCTTGCTGCGATTTATCTTCAGCGTTTCAACTACCTCCGCTACCGTGGTCAAGCCACAGCCCTTCACCGTCACCACCTGGCCAAGGCGCTCCTGGAGCCACAGGCCGGACATCGGCCGCTCCAGGGCGTAGGCACACGGATCCAGGGAGTCGTCCGAATCCACGTGCTCGAATCGTGCCTCGAGAGGCGATCCATCGTCATCGAAGAAGAGCCAGAACCCGTCTTTTACGTCTATGCGCTTGCAATGCGCATCGGTCTCGAGGGGGGACGAAAGCGCCAGCAGTCCACCACTGTCTTTATCTAGAGCGAAAACCATGTGCGCTGTTTGCTGCGTGTAGGTCGGTCCATCAAAGTCCTTTTCTGGTTGCTCTTACTCATGCAAATCCTTTCCCCGGACGATGCGCCGCAATTGGTTGGGTGTTCGGCCGCAGAACCCGGTGGTCAGCTCTCGGGGTCGTACTGGAACTC
>DATBEA010000229.1:0-3083 GCA_036276215.1 Usitatibacter sp. | reverse complement strand
GGTTTCGGCTATCTGCACGTGCTCTCGCCCGACGACGGCCGCCTGATCGGGCGCCTCGCGAGCGACGGCAGCGCGGTCTCGGGGCTCGTGCCCACGCCGGGCGGGCTCGTGATGCAGACCGACAAGGGGACCGTGTCTCTGGTCCGCTGGTAGTGCCCAGACCTACCATCGTATTGGTCGGCCGCCCGAACGTCGGGAAGAGCACGCTCTTCAACCGGCTCACGCGCTCGCGCGATGCGCTGGTGGCGGACCTGCCGGGCCTTACGCGCGACCGGCACTACGGCAAGGGCCACATCGAGGGCAAGGCCTATATCGTGGTGGACACGGGCGGCTTCGAGCCGGTGGCGAAGGACGGCATCCTCTCCGAGATGGCGCGCCAGTCGCGCGAGGCGATCGCCGAGGCGGACGTGATCTTCTTCCTGACCGACGGCCGCGCGGGACTCTCGCCGCAGGACAAGCGCATCGCGCAGCAGCTGCGCGAGGCCCGCGCCAAGGTCTATCTCGTCGTCAACAAGACCGAGGGCATGCGCCAGGAAGTGGTGACGGCCGAGTTCCACGAGCTGGCGCTGGGCGAGCCGATCGCGATCTCCGCCGAGCACGGCGAGGGCGTGCGCGACCTCGTGGAGATGGCGCTCGAGCCCTTCGACGCCCACGACGACGAGGAGGACGAGGAGCCCGACCATCCGCGCGTGGCCATCGTGGGGCGCCCCAACGTCGGCAAGTCCACGCTCGTGAACCGGCTCCTGGGCGAGGAGCGCGTCATCGCGTTCGACCAGCCCGGCACCACGCGCGATGCGATCGAGGTCGAGCTCGACTGGCACGGCAAGCGCTACACGCTGGTGGACACCGCGGGAATACGGCGCAAGGGAAAAGTGTTCGAATCGGTGGAGAAGTTCTCGGTGGTGAAGACCCTGCAGGCCATCGAGCGCGCCCACGTGGTGGTGCTGGTGGTGGATGCCGAGGCCGACATCGCCGACCAGGACGCGCACATCGGCGGCTACATCCTCGAGGCGGGCCGCTCGCTCGTCGTCGCGGTGAACAAGTGGGACGCGGTCGACTCGGAGAAGCGCAAGGACGTGAAGAGCGAGCTGGAGAGGAAGCTGCAGTTCCTGGATTTCGCCGACTTCGTGCCGATCTCGGCGCGCATGGGCACGGGTATCAAGCAGCTTCTCGCAGGCGTCGACGGCGCCTTCGCGGCGGCCATGGCCAAGATCGCCACGCCCAAGCTCACGCGGGCGCTGCAGGCCGCCGTCGAGCAGCAGCAGCCGCCGATGTCGGGGCGCTTCCGGCCCAAGATGCGCTACGCCCACCAGGGCGGCTCCAATCCCCCCATCGTGGTGATCCACGGCAGCGGCCTGGACGGGGTGAAGCAGCCCTACAAGCGCTACCTCGAGAACACGTTTCGCAAGGCCTTCAAGCTGAAGGGCACCCCGCTGCGCATCGAGCTCAGGTCCTCGGTCAACCCCTTCGAGGGGCGCAAGAAGGTCCTGACCGAAAAGCAGGACGCGCAGCGCCGGCGCCGCAAGATCATTTCCAAGCGCCGTTACGGATAGAGACAATTGCCCCGGGCCCCGCGGGGATAACCGGGGAACTCGGCCCGCCGGGTCGGTGTCCTCCGATTCGGTGGCTATAATCAAGTCTTTGCATTACAGTCGTTGCAGCAGCGGCCCGGCGTAGACCGGGAAACCCGTAGAGAGAAAAGGGGCAGAACAATGAGCAACAAAGGGCAACTGCTTCAGGACCCGTTCCTCAACACGTTGCGCAAGGAGCATGTCCCGGTCTCGATCTACCTGGTGAACGGCATCAAGCTCCAGGGCCAGATCGAGTCCTTCGACCAGTACGTGGTCCTCCTCAAGAACACCGTGACGCAGATGGTCTACAAGCACGCCATTTCGACGGTCGTGCCCGCGCGCCCGGTGACGGTCCCGATTGACCATTCGCAGGAATCCTGAGCGCTCGCGCGCCGTCCTCGTAGCCCTCGACATCGGTCGTGCTTCCAAGGCCGAAGACCGGGCCGAGGAAGCTTCGCGCCTCGTGGAGAGCGCGGGCGTGCAGGTGGCGCAGGTGATCCGCGGGCGCCGCGACCGTCCCGACGCGGCGACCTTCGCGGGCTCCGGCAAAGTCGAGGAGATCAAGGCGGCGGCCGTCGAGCATCGCGCGGACGTCGTCGTCTTCGACGATTCCCTGTCGGCGGCCCAGGTGCGCAACCTCGAGCGCGCGCTCTCGGAAGGCAATTCGGCGGTGGCGGTCTACGACCGCACGGACCTCATCCTCAACATCTTCGCGCAGCGCGCGCGCTCCCACGAGGGCAAGCTCCAGGTGGAGCTCGCGCGCCTCGAGCACCTGTCCACGCGCCTCGTGCGCGGCTGGACGCACCTCGAGCGCCAGCGCGGCTCGCTCGGCAAGACCGGCGGCCCGGGCGAGAAGCAGATAGAGCTGGACCGCCGCATGATCGGCGAGCGCGTGAAGAAGCTGAAGGAGCGCATCCGCAAGGTCGAGCGCGTGCGCACGACCCAGCGCCAGGCGCGGGCCCGCTCGGGCGTGCTGCGCGTGGCGATCGTGGGTTACACCAACGCGGGCAAGTCCACGCTCTTCAACAAGCTCACCGCGCAAGGCGAGTCGTATGTGGCCGACAAGCTCTTCGCCACGCTGGACACCACCACGCGCCGCGTCTACCTGGGCGAGAACGCGATGATCGCGCTCTCCGACACGGTGGGCTTCATCCGCGACCTGCCGCACATGCTGGTGGAGTCGTTCAAGGCCACGCTCGAGGAGGCGGTGCTGGCGGACCTCCTGCTCCACGTGGTGGACATCGCCAACCCGCAGCACCACGAGCAGGTCGAGGCCGTGAACGAAGTCCTGGCCGAGATCGGCGCCGCCGACATCCCGCAGCTCCTCGTGTACAACCAGGTGGATCGCGTGCCCGGCATGCCCGTCGAGGTGGTACGCGAGCCGCATGGTAAGATATTGAATATCAAGGTGAGTGCGGCCACCGGCGCCGGAATCGAGCGGCTCCGGGAAGCACTGGCCGACGCCGCGCGCGAAGCCGGCCGCGGGTCGCTCGCGACGGCCGCGTGAAGGGA
>DATBEA010000228.1:0-5238 GCA_036276215.1 Usitatibacter sp. | reverse complement strand
GACCGGTGGGCGCAGCGCATCCGCGCCTGGAGCTCGAAGCGCGATGTGTACTGCTACTTCGACAACGACGCCAAGGTGCACGCGCCCTTCGACGCGCGCAACCTCATGGCGAAGCTGGGGCTCGCCGAGCCGCTTCCGCGTCCCGCGCCGGCGCTCGATGCGCGTGCCAAGCTAGAATCCCGTCATGGACCTGGACGCGTACCTGCGGCGCATCGGCTACGAGGGACCGCGCGAGCCCACGCGCGAAACGCTCCTCGCGATCCACGCGCTGCATCCGCAGGCGATCCCGTTCGAGAACCTCGATCCGTTCGCCGGTGAGACGCCGTCGCTCCGCCCGGACGCGGTGGAGGCGAAGCTGGTGCACGGCGGGCGCGGCGGCTGGTGCTTCGAGCAGAACCTGCTTTTCTCGCAGGTCCTCGCCGCGCTCGGCTTTTCATTCCGGCGCCTGGCGGCGCGGGTGCGGTGGAATGTGGCGCCCGGCACGGTCACGCCTCGCAGCCACTGCCTCCTGCTGGTGGAGATCGAGGGCAAGCGCTGGATCGCCGACGTGGGTTTCGGCGGCCTTGTCCTGACCGCGCCGCTGCTTCTCGACGAGACGGACGTCATCCAGGAGACCTGGCACGAAGCGCACCGCTTGCGTGAAACGGGCGAAGGCTTCCGCCTCGAGGCGCTCGTGGCGGGCGATTGGAAGGCGCTCTACGACTTCGACCTGGGCGAGGCGCAGCTCGCCGACTACGAAGTGAGCAACTGGTATCTCGCCAACAATCCGCAGTCGCATTTCGTGACCGGCATCGTCGCCGCGCGCGCCGAGCCGGGCCGCCGCCACGCGCTGCGCGGGACCCGCTACTCGATCCACGAGACCCGCGGGAAGACCGAGCATCGCTTCGCCTCGAGCGCGCAAGAGCTCATCGAATGGCTGGAGGGGCCTTTTGGCATCCGGGTGCCGCGCTCGCCGCGGCTGGAGGCAAAGCTGGGAAAGATGATCGAGGTGGAAAGGACCCGCCCCCCGATTTCGTGACCGAGCGGGGTCAGGCCCCGTCCGTCATCGCCTTGGCTTTCCAAAGCTCCCAGGGCCTTTCCACCGTGCCGCGATTGGTTTCGGTGGCGCGCCGGCCTTCCTCGTCGCTCAGGAACTCGATGGGGCCGGGAAGCTGGCTCGCGAGGCTTTGCATCCGCGCGTTGGCCTGCGTGTAGATCGCGCGGAAGACCGCTTCGGGCAGGCTCGAGCCCACGACCGTCATTCCGTGGCCGCGCATCATCACGCAGGTGCAGGCGCCCATGCACTTCGCGAGGTCGCGGCCCAGGCGTGCATCGCGGATGAGAAGGTCGTTCTCCTGCTGCGTGTCGCGGATCTCGAAGACCGGCACGCCGCTCCAGAGGAACGAGGCCATGTGGTAGACGGGCCGCAGCGCCGCCTTCGTGATGCCGAAGGGGATCACCGCCTCGGAATGGCTGTGCACGATCGCCGTCACGTCGGGGCGCTGCCGGTAGATCTCGCCATGCAGGAAGCGCTCGAGGTAGGGGCGACGCTCGTCGTCCACCGGCTCGCTGTCGGCGCCGTGCTCCATCACGTCGGCGACCTTCACCAGCTGCGGCGCCACCGAGCGCGACATGAAGAAGTGCGCCGGGCTCTTCTCGCTCCTCACGCTCACGTGGCCGTAGCCGTCGAGAACGCCTTCCATCGCGAGGATGCGATTGGCGGCGACGAGGTTCACCAGGAGTTCGGAGTGCATGGCGATTTTCACGATAGCATAGGCCCATGCCGATCCGCATCGTGCGATTGGGAAGCGCGCGCGGCGAAGGGGAAGGTCCGCGGCTGGGGACCGTGCGCCGGCCGCCGCGCGGCGTGAAGAAGTCCGACTACGCGAGGCTCGATTTCTACGACGCCTGGCTGCCGGAGCTCGCGCCGAGCGAGAAGCTGCGCAAGTCCGCCATGAAGGGCGGCGGCGTCGATCCCGCCGCGTGGCGGCGTTTCGCGCGCGCCTATCGCGCCGAGATGAACGCCCCCGAACGCCGCCACTTCATCGAGACCCTCGCGAGGCTCTCGCGCGATGCGTCGTTCGCGGTGGGGTGCTACTGCGAGGACTTCTCACGATGCCACCGGTCGATCCTGGCCGAGCTTTTCGCCGCGCAGGGCGCGGACGTCATCGTCGATGACGAGCCGCCGCGTCCGCGCAGGGCGCCATGATGTGGCGATATCTTCCGCGCGCGCGCAGCCGGCTGCTCGCCGTGGCCGCGGCGCTCATGGCGGCCTTCTATGCGCTGGTGGCGATCGCCTTCGCCGCGGCGGTGATGCGCGCGCCCATCGGCATCGCCATGGCCCCGCTCTTCGCGCTGCTCGCCTACGGCATGTGGAAGCTTTCGCGCTTCGCGCGCTGGGTCACGGTGATCTGGCTCTGGACCTCGGTCGTCTTGATGATCCTCTCGGTCTTCGAGGCGGGCCAGGGGGCCGGCGACCTCCCGCGGTGGGGCGGGCTTCTTGCGGCGGCCACGCCGCTCGTGACGCTGGGACTCTTCTTCGTCCTGGTGTTCGGCCGCCACAAGCGCGAATTCAAGTGGCCCTGAGCGTTGGACCTTTTCCTGGACCGGCTGCGTAGTGCGATTTCCCGCGATCCCGAGGCCGTCGCGTTCCTCGGGCGCGGCGGCGGGCTTCGCTATCGCGACGTGCGCTCGCTCGTGGGCAGCGCCATGCGGCTCCTCGATGCCCAGGGCGTGCGGCCGGGGCGTGTCGTGGGCTTGAACATGCCGCAGTCGCCGCTGCACCTGGTCGCATTCTTCGCGCTCGCGCGGCTGGGCGCCATCACGCTGCCGCTGCCGTGGAACGAGCCGGACGAGGAGCGCGCGCACATCGCGAAGGCCTTCGGCGCGAGCCTCGTCGTGAGCGGCCGCGCCGACGGCGGCGCGCCGGGATTGCCTCTCGTGCTCCTCGACACGCTCAGCGCGCGCGGCGACGAAGACGGCCTGGACGCATGGCCGTTCGTCCCGCGCCCCGAGACCCCGGTTCGCATCGCGCTCACCTCGGGCACGGTGGGCGAGCGCAAGGGGCTCGACCATACCCATGGCTACTTCTCGGCGCGGATCGCACGCGGAGGCTACGTGGCCGCCGCGGCGCCGCGCGTGATGCCCTCCCGGCTGCATGTGAACGCGGCGCTGCAGGCGGCGCTGCACGCGCTTTGCAGCAACGGCGCCGTGGTCTTCCCCGCGCGCTACGACACGCCGGGCTTGCTCGAGGCGGCCACGCGCTTCGCGGTCACGCACCTCATGATGCCGCCCGTGCACGCGGCGAATCTCGCCGCGATGATCGCCAACGACACGCCGGCGTTGCCATTGCTGGTGCAATTGCGCCTGGTGGGCGGGACGGCCTCGCCATCTGTCATCGCGGCGATCCAGCGGCGGATCACCCGCAACGTGTACGGCTCGTACTCGACCACCGAGACGGGCAACCTCGCGCTCTCCACGCCCGAGACCTTCGCCGCATTCCCGGGCGCGGCCGGTCGCGTGCGCCCCGACGTGACGCTGGAAGTCGTGGACGAGGGCGGCAACCCGGTAGCTCCCGGCGTGACCGGCGAGATCCGCGTGCGTGTCGCGGGAATGCCCTCGGGCTATCACGGCGCAGTCCACGCCGAGCGTTTCCGCGGGGGCTGGTTCCATCCCAACGACCGCGGCCGCGTGACGGCCGAAGGCATCGTGTACGTCGAAGGGCGCGTGGACGACATCATCAACGTGGGCGGCCGGAAGGTCTCGCCCTCGTACGTGGAACGCATCCTCGAGGAGCATCCGCACGTGGCCGAGGCCGCGGTCTTCGCGCTCGCCGACCCGGGAGGCAATGTACGTACCGTCGCGGCCATCGTGGCGCGCGGCGCGATCGACTGGGCCTCGCTCGCTCGCCATGCCCAGGAGCGCCTCGACGTCCTGGCGCCATGGCATTACCACGAGGCGTCGAGCCTTCCCCGCAACACCATGGGCAAGCTCGTGCGAAAGGAGATCCCGGCGCTTGCCGAGGGCCCGCTACGCCATCCGCGATAGCAGGGCGCGAAACGCGCCGGCGCGCACGAGCGGCGTGGCCGCCTCGATGTCGAGGGCGAGATAGCGGTCGCCGTCCAGGTGCGGGGCCACGGCACGGATCATCGCGTGCGCCTCCTCCAGCGCATCGGAGGAACGCAGCGGGCGGCGGAAGTCGATGCCCTGTGCGGCGGCCAGCAGCTCGATCGCGACGATCGCCGCGGTGTTGCCCGCCATGTCCGACAGGCGCCGCGCGGCGAAGGTCGCCATGGAAACGTGGTCTTCCTGGTTGGCCGACGTGGGGAGCGAATCGACGCTCGCGGGGTGCGCGAGCGACTTGTTCTCGGACGCGAGCGCCGCGGCGGTCACGTGCGCGATCATGAACCCGGAGTTCACGCCCGAGGCCGCGGTGAGGAAGGGCGGAAGGCCCGACAGGCTCGCGTCGATGAGGAGCGCGATCCGCCGCTCCGAGAGCGCGCCGATCTCGGCGATCGCGAGCGCCATGTGGTCGGCCGCGAAGGCCACGGGCTCGGCGTGGAAGTTGCCGCCCGAGAGCGTCTCGTCCGTTCCCGCGAAGACGAGCGGATTGTCGGTCACGCCGTTGGCCTCGATGACGAGCGTCGTCGCGGCGTGGTCGATCGCGTCGCGGCAGGCGCCCATCACCTGGGGCTGGCAACGCAGGCTGTAGGGATCCTGCACCTTGTCGTCGCCGGTGAGGTGCGAGGCCCGGATGCGGCTGCCGGCCAGGAGCTTGCGGTAGAGCGCGGCGGCGGCCATCTGGCCCGCGTGGCCGCGCAGTTCGTGGATGCGGGGATCGAACGGGGTGTCGCTGCCCATCGCCGCGTCCACGCTCATCGCCCCGCCCACCACCGCGGCGGCGAAGAGGTTCTCCGCGGCGAAGAGGCCCTGGAGCGCGAGCGCGGTCGAGACCTGCGTGCCGTTCAGCAGCGCGAGCCCTTCCTTGGGACCGAGGCGCAGGGGTTCGAGGCCCGCGATGCGCAAGCCCTCGGCGGCGTCCAGCACCTTGTCGCGGTGGCGCACCTTCCCCAGGCCCAGGAGGACCGCGCTCATGTGCGCAAGGGGTGCCAGGTCCCCGGAAGCGCCCACGGAGCCTTTCGAGGGAATGCACGGATAGACCTCGGCCGCCAGGAGCGCCAGGAGCGCATCCACCACCTCGGGGCGCACGCCCGAGTATCCGCGTGCGAGGCTCGCCACCTTGAGCGCCATCGAGAGGCG
>DATBEA010000227.1:0-2187 GCA_036276215.1 Usitatibacter sp. | reverse complement strand
CGGCCATGCGCCCGCGGAAGTCGTCGTCCACCGTGCCCAGGTCCTCGCCGATCACGAGGCAGCCATGGCGCTGGCTTTCGAGCGCCACGATGCCGAGCATGTCCTCGAGCGGGTAGCGCACGTAGGCGCCGGCGGCAGGCGACATGCCCCGCGGAACCCAGTAGAGCCGCGCGAGGCCCATCACGTGGTCGATGCGAAGCGCCCCCGCGCGCGCCATGTTCGCGCGCAGCGTCGCGATGAACGGGGCGTAGGCGCTTTCGCGAAGGCGCCGCGGCACCAAGGGCGGCAGCCCCCAGTCCTGGCCCTGGATGTTGAACTCGTCGGGCGGAGCGCCGACGCCCACGCCGAGCGCGTAGAGGCGCTGGTTGGCCCAGGCTTCGGAACCGTCGTTGCCGATGGAGACGGCAAGGTCGGCGTAGAGGCCGATGCCCATGCCCGCTTCGCGGCAGGCCGCCTGCGCCGCGGCGAGCTGCCGGTCGGCCACCCACTGCAGATACTCGTGCAGGCCGACCCGGCCCTCGTGCTCGGCGGCGAAGCGGCGCACGCCCTCGCCCTGCGGGTCGCGGTGCTCCTCGGGCCAGCTTTGCCACGGCAGCGCGTGGAATTCCGAAAGGGCCTCGTGCAGCGCATGGCGCTTGAGCGAGGGCCCGCGCGACTCGCGGAAGTGGGCGAACTCTCTCGCGCGCCGCGTGCCGGCGGCAAGGTGCTTCGCCGCGAAGCGCGCGTACAGCGCCTCGAACATCGCTTTCTTCGCGGCGGCCACGCGCGGGTATTCGACGAGCTCGGCTTCGCGCAACCGCGCGCATTCCTCGCGCCAGCGGGTGGCGAAGCGAGCGTCGGCGGCGGCGAGCTCGCGGAATTCCTCGACGGCTTCCACGTCGATGTAGAGCGTGTTGAGGAAGAGGCGGCTGGACGGGCTGTACGGGCTCGCGTTGGCCGGGTCGCGCGGGTTCGTCGCGTGCAGGGGATTGGTGCCCAGCAGCGCCGCGCCGCGCTCGCCCCAGAGTGCGGCGCAATTCGCGAGGTCGGTGAAGTCGCCGATGCCGGCATTGCGTTCCGAGCGCAGGCCGTAGAGCTGTGCCGCCGCGCCCCAGACGCGCGCGCCGTTGGCGATCTCCACGGGCACGTGGCAGCGCTCGGGCGCGATGATGAGCGGGCATTCGTCCACCACGGCGCCGCCTTCGAGGATCGCGAGCCGGTGATAGCCCTCGGGAAGGTCCGTGGGAAGCGGCAGCGCGAAGGCGATGACGTGCAGGTCGCCGCGCCGGTACTCGTCGTGGCGCGCGAGGGTGAAGGCGTCGAAGCGCTCCTCGCGGTAGTCGCCGCTTTCCTCGGCGACCCGCCATGCGAGCGAGCGCCCGAGGGAGGGCTCGGGCACCTGGATGCGCACGCCGGCGCGCAACTGCCTCGCGCGCGAGACGATGACCGGCGGGAGCATTCGCGCCCAGCCCGCGCGCTCTTCCTCCTCGAGTGTCGCGTCCAGGTCGCCGGACGCGTCCACGCCCATCGCTTCCAGCAGCGCGCGGTGGCACGCCTCGGGCGTCGCATGCCATTTGCCGAAGACGTCGTGGTAGCCGGGCTCGACCCCGTGCAGCGACGCCAGGCGCTCGAGACGCTCGTTCACGCGCTCTCCAGCGTCCAGATTCCCGACCACGCGCCGAGCCCCCGGTCGCCGCCCACCTCGCCTTCGGAGTGGATCACGACGCCCGGCGCGCGTTCGGCCAAGGGCGCGGACTGCGCCGAGAAGTTGGCGCGCAGGTGCAACCGCGATCCTTCTCCGAGCGTCCAGTCCACGGTGACCCACGGACCGCTCGCCGACCCGCGTGCGCGCATGGCGCGGCCCTCGAGCCGCGGCACGACCTGGACGCGCCGCGTTTCCAACAGGCGCCTGGTGTGCTCGAGCGACGCGGCAGGCTCCTCCTTCTCGAGGTCGGACCAGTCGAGGCGGGAGGCGAGGAACGTCGCCTCGTCGTTGGGATCGGGAATCCGGCCGCGCGCCTCGGGATCGGCGAAGCGCGGGAAGGCCGCGAACTCCTTGCGCCGCCCCTCGCGCACGGCCGCCGCGAGATCGCCGTGGAAGTCGCAAAAATAAAGGAAGGGCGTGGTGGCGCCCCATTCCTCGCCCATGAAGAGCATCGGGACCGACGGCGCGAGGAGCAGCGTGGCGTGCGCGAGCGCCACGGCCTC
>DATBEA010000226.1:0-13657 GCA_036276215.1 Usitatibacter sp. | reverse complement strand
CAGCACGATCACCACCGCGCCGACCGCGAGCAAGGCGAGCTGGAGATGGCTCATCGCGTGCGCTCCCCCTTAAGCCGCCTGCTTGTTGCGCGCGAGCTCGATCGCCGAGGCGATGTCCACCTCGACGATCTTCGACACGCCCGGCTCCGGCATCGTGACGCCCACCAGCTGCTCGCCCAGCTCCATGGTGATCTTGTTGTGCGTGATGAAGAGGAACTGGGTCTGGCCCGACATCTGCCGCACGAGGTCGCAGAAGCGCTCGGTGTTCGGATCGTCGAGGGGCGCATCGACCTCGTCCAGCAGGCAGAAGGGCGCCGGGTTCAGCTTGAAGAGCGAGAAGACCAGCGCGATCGCGGTGAGCGCCTTCTCGCCGCCGGACAGGAGCTGGATCGACTGGTTGCGCTTGCCGGGGGGCTGCGCGAACACCTGCAGGCCCGCGTCGAGGATCTCCTCGCCCGTGAGCTTCAGGCTCGCCTGGCCGCCGCCGAAGAGCGCCGGAAACATCTCGGTGAAGTTGCGGTTCACCGTCTCGTAGGTTTCCTGGAGCAGCTCGCGGGTCTCGCGGTCGATTCGCTTGATCGCCGATTCCAGCGTTTCCACCGCCTGCAGCAGATCCGTGGCCTGGGCATCGAGGAACGACTTCCTCTCGCGCGCCGTGCCCAGCTCCGAGAGCGCGGCGAGGTTCACCGGGCCCAGCGCGCTGATCTCCTCGGTGAGCCGGTTGATCTCGGCCTGCATGCCCGAGGAACGCACGCGCTTCTCGATCTGCTCGGCCATCTGCTCGCGGGTGACACCCGCATCCTCGAGCTGGCGCTCGTATTGCTGCGCGTTGGTGGCGGCTTCCTGCTCCTTCACGCGCAGCTCCATGATCTTCTCGCGCAGCGGATCCAGCCCCTGCTCGACCGAAAGCCGCCCTTCCTCGAGCGTGCGCAGCTCGTCGGTGATGTGCTCCAGCCCCGCGCGCGCGTCGGCGAGCGCTTTCTCGCGCTCCGACTTCACGTGCAGCGCCGCCTGCAGGCGCTCGCGCACCTGGCCCTCCTCGAGCTTGCCCAGCTCGCCGGTGACGTCGGATCGGGAGACGGAGAGCGCCTGCAGCCGCTCGGAGAGCGAAGAGGCGAGACGCGAGAGCGATGCCGTCTTCTCGTGGCAGCTGCGCTCGTGGAATTGCGCTTCGGAGTGCGCGCGGTCGGCCGCCGAGATGGCTTCGCGAGCCACCGAAAGCGCCTGCTGCGCCTGTCGCGCTTCGCCTTCCAGGGCCTGGAGCCGCTGGACGATGGCCTCGATCGCCTGCGAGCCCGCCTGCAGGGCGTGCTGCGCTTCCTGCATCTCGAGGCGCTCGCGCCCGTCTTCCTCGTCGAGCTGCGAGAGCTCGGCGCGGATCGCCTCGCGGCGCTTCTGGGACTGCTCGGAGCTTTGCGAAAGCTTGAGGTACTCGACCTCGAGCTCGTGGTCCTGCTGGCGCTCGCGGGCGAGCTCCTCGCGCACGCGCCGCGCCTCCTCCTGGAGGTCCTTCAGCTCGTGCTCGAGGTCGCGAAGCGACGATTCGGTGGCGCTGCGCTCGCGCGCTTTCTCCGGGATGCGCCCCTGGAGATCCTCGATCTCGCGCTGGCGTTGCAGGACGCCGTGCAGCTCGGACTGCGGCCCGTGGAACACCACGCCCTGGCGGCTGAAGAGGTGCCCGGCCCTGGAGACGATGAGGCCGCCTGCGGGCAGCAGGCGCGCGAGCTCGAGCCCATCCTCGCCCTCGGGAAGGATGAAGACGCTGGCGAGCGCGTCGCGAAGATAGCTCGCGACCCCGGGCCGCGAGCTCGAGACGCGAGAGGCGAGGGGCGAGAGGCGAGAGGCGGCGCCGGGCGCATCGGCCATGCCGCGCTCGATGAACACGGCGAAATTGCCCGGGGGCGCATCCCGCAGGAGGGAAGGCAGCGAGGATTCGTCGGAGAGCTTGACGGCGTTCAACCGCACGCCGAGCGCCGCCTCCACCGCGTCGTCCCAGCCCGCATCGACGTGGATCGCCTGCCAGAGCCGCTCGCCACGCTCGAGGCCATGGGCCTGCACCCAGTCCTTGAGCTTCGAATCGGTGTCCAGGCGCTCCTGCTGCGCCTGCAGGGCCTTCAGGGCCGCGTCGAGGCTCGCGTGCTCGCGCGTGGCCTCATGAAGCTTTTCGGTCGCAAGGCGGCGCTCGCCTTCGAGCGACGGGATCTTGGCCTCCGCCTCGCCGTGTGCGCGCTCGAGATCGGCGATCTTCCCGGCCGCCGAGGCGCGTTCGGCCTCGATCCCGGCGAGCTTCTCGGGCTCGGGGAAGACGAGGCCCATGTTCTCCTGCTTGAGCCGGTTCCTGCGCGCCTCGATCTGCGACAGGAGCTTCAGCGCGTGGGATTCGCGGGTCTCTTCCACGCCCTGGACCTGCTCGGCCGCGTTCATCTCGCCTTCGGCCGCGCGAACCCGCGCCGCGGCCTCCTGCGCGGCAATCTCCGCCGGCGGAAGCGCCGCACGCGCCGCTTCGCGCCCGGCCGCGCGATCGGCGATGGCCTGCTTCGCGGTCTCGATCTCCGCCTGCCAGCGGCTGCCTTCCGCGTTCGCCTCGGCAATGCGCCCCTGCACCTCGTGCTCCTCGCGGCCGATGGCTTCGAGCTGCTGGCTCATGCGCCGGCGGTTCTCGCCGAGGAAGGAGAGCTCCTGCTCGAGCGACTGCACGTCGGCATTCGCCGCGTAGAGCGCGCCCTGCAGCTCCTGGAGCTTGTCGGTGTGCTGGTAGTGGCGGCTGCGAAGCTCCTCCAGCGCGCGCTCGCTCTCGCGCAGCCTCGCGGTCTCGGCCTCCAGGGCCACCGCGGCCTTCTGCACGTCGTTGCCGTAGCGGCTCCTCGCCTGCTCGGCCTCGCGAAGCCGCGTGAAGGAAAGCAGGTTGTGGTTCAGCGCGAGCTGCGATTGCAATTCCGTGTATTTCGTGGCGACCTCGGCCTGCTGCGCGAGGTGCTCGAGCTGGGTCGCAAGCTCCGACTGGATGTCGCCCACCCGCGCCAGGTTCTCGCGCGTGTCCTCGAGCCTCAGCTCCGTCTCGCGGCGCCGCTCGCGGTACTTCGACACGCCCGCGGCCTCCTCGAGGAACACGCGCAGCTCCTCGGGCTTGGACGTGATGACGCGCGAGATCATGCCCTGCTCGATGATGGAGTACGCGCGCGGGCCCAGGCCCGTTCCGAGGAAGATGTCCTGCACGTCGCGCCGGCGCACGTGCTGGGCGTTGATGTAGTAGTTGGAATCGCCCTCGCGCGTGAGCACGCGCTTCACGCTGATCTCGCCGTACTGCGCCCACGCGCCGCCGATGCGGCCCAGCGAGTTGTCGAAGACGAGCTCCACGGAAGCGCGCCCCACCGGCTTCCTGTCGGTCGAGCCGTTGAAGATCACGTCGTGCATGTGCTCCCCGCGCAGCTGCTTCGCCGACGATTCGCCGAGCACCCAGCGCACGGCGTCGATCACGTTGGACTTGCCGCACCCGTTGGGCCCCACCACGCCCACGAGTTGCCCGGGCACCGCGATGGAAGTCGGATCGACGAAGGATTTGAAGCCGGAGAGCTTGACGGAGGTGAGTCGCAAGGAAGTCTAAGTCTTTGTTTTAAGGCGAGGCGGGCGCCCGGCCTTCAGTAGAATGGGGAATTTTACCGGAACGCTCCGGCGATCCCAATGGCGAGCCCCCGCAAATCACTCGAAACCTTCCCGAACCCCCATCCGGCCCGGGATTATGCGATCCACATGCGCATCCCGGAATTCACGTGCCTTTGCCCGAAGACCGGGCAGCCCGATTTCGCCACCCTCCACCTGGACTATGTGCCGGACCGGCTCTGCGTGGAGCTGAAGAGCCTCAAGCTGTACATTTGGTCGTTCCGCGACAAGGGCCGCTTCCACGAGGCGGTCACGAACGAGATCCTCGACGACCTGGCGAAGGCGACCAAGCCGCGCTTCATGCGGCTCACCGCGCGCTTCTACGTGCGCGGCGGCATCTTCACCACGGTGGTCGCGGAGCATCGCAGGAAGGGTTGGCGGCCACCGGCGCGCATCGAGCTGGGCGCGGGCGCCGGGGAAGAAGACAGCACCTACTAGGGAGATGGGGATGAAAGCATGGTTCGCATTCGCGGCGCTGCTGGCCGCCAGCGGGGCCGCTACGGCCGCCGACGGGAAGATCCCGATCGCGACGTTCTTCAAGCTGCCGGAGTACTCCGCGATGGTGATCTCGCCCGACGGCGAGCACATCGCCGCGCTCGCCCCCGTCAACGGGCGCCAGAACCTGGTGGTGCTCGACCTGGAGCACCGCAAGGGCGTGCCCATCACGCGAATGGACAACAAGGACATCGTCCAGGTGTTCTGGCTGAACGACAAGCGCCTCATGGTGCGCACCGGCAGGCTCGGGACGCGGCAGGACGACATCCGCGGCGGCGCGATGTACGCGGTGGATGCGGACGGCTCGAACGAGCGCAAGGTGATCGAAGGCGGCGACGAGACCGCGAACGACACGGGCTATGCCGTGTGGCACGGGCTCGACTACGTGCGCCGGATCCCGGACACCGACGACTTCATCGCGAACGAGTACGTCTACGAGCAGTACAAGGTCTCGCCGGGCCTCCTGTACCGGATCAACTCCAGGACCGGGCGCCGCACCCCGATCTCGGGGACCATGCCCGACACGGGCGACAGCGACGAATGGGTCGTCGACCGCAAGGGCGTGGCGCGCGTCCTGTCGGTGCGCTCCAACAAGCGAGAGCGCATCTGGTACCGCGCGGGCGAGGACGCCGCGTGGCAGAAGCTCGATGAATTTCCGACGCTGTCCGGCGACTCGTGGGAGCCGCTCGCCGTGGCCGAGGACGACAGGACGCTCTACGTGTCCTCGCATCGCGGCGGCCGCGACAAGGCCGCGATTGTGCGCTACGACCCGGCGAAGAAGGAATTCGGCGAGGTCATCGCCGCCCATCCCCAGGTGGACCTCGAGCAGCTGGTCTATCCCAAGGAAAAGCTCCTGGGCGTGCGCTACAACGCGGACAAGGTGGGCTCGGCGTGGTTCGACGAAGGCCTCGCGCAGGTGCAGGCGGCGGTCGACAAGTCGCTGCCCGGCAACGTCAACATCCTCAGCTTTTCCGACGACCACCAGCGCTTCGTCGTGACGTCGTACTCGGACGTGCTTCCCGCTTCGTTCTATCACTTCGACCGCAAGACCGGAAAGCTCCAGTTCCTCGCCGACCGCAGCCCGTGGATCGACCCGAAGAAGATGTCGCCCATGACGCCGGTGCGCTACAAGGCGCGCGATGGCCTGGAGATCCCCGCGTACCTCACGATCCCGAAGGGCTCGCCGGGCAAGAACCTGCCCCTCGTCATGGTGATCCACGGGGGCCCGTGGGTCACCGGCGATGGCTGGTACTTCGATCCCGAGGTGCAGTTCCTCGCCTCGCGCGGCTACGCGGTGCTGCAGCCCAACTACCGCGGGACGCTGCGCTACGGCTGGAAGCACTACGCCACGAGCTTCAAGCAATGGGGCGGCACGATGCAGGACGACATCACGGATGGCGTGAAGTGGGCCGTGGCCGAAGGCATCGCCGATCCCAGGCGCGTCTGCATCTACGGCGGAAGCTACGGCGGCTACGCGACGATGATGGGGCTCGCCAAGGATCCCGACCTCTACAAGTGCGGCGTGAACTACGTGGGCGTGACCGACCTGGACCTCTTCATCAACGCCACCTGGTCGGACTTCGCCTACTCGGCCATCCTGCGCAACGAGTTCAAGGACACCTTCGGCGACTGGTCCACGGATGCGGCGCGCCTGCACAGCGTTTCTCCCGTGGAGCTCGCCTCGCGAATCAAGGCGCCGGTGTTGATGGCGTACGGGGCGAGCGACGTGCGCGTGGTCCCCGACCACGGCTGGCGCATGAAGGCCGCGATGGAGAAGGCCGGGAACACTCCGCAGTGGATCATCGCCGAGGGCGAGGGGCACGGGTACCGAGACCCCGGCAACCAGGTCATGTTCTACGGCGCGATGGAGAAATTCCTCGACAAGTACATCGGCCCGGACGCGAAGTAGGCCTCAGGCCGCCGCCGCGCAGCGCCTCGGGAACGCCTCCTTGAGGGCCGCGGGAAACCGCTCCCTCAGGAAGGCGAGCAGCGGCGGCATGAGCTCGCCCGGATCGGTCTCGATGAACTTGTCCTGCGTCGTGGGAACGCGGGAATCGACCTCGATGCGCTTGTACTCGAAGAGCTCGGCCGTCTCGGCGGGGCCGCCCTCGGGCTTGAACGAGACCGACAGCGCGAAGAACGGCGCGAGGTAGAAGTTGCCGTACTGGACGCGGTCCGCGTCCGGCAGGTTGAGGTAGTAGCCGATGCCGCTCATGTGCGAGGCGGTGTCGCCGATCCGGTCGCGGGCGAGCGCGGGCTTCACGACGATCGAGCCCGAGGCTTCGGGCGCGCAGTGCTCCGCGGCATTGGCGATGATGGGCTCCATCGCGAGCTCCAGCCGGCCCTCGTGGAGCTTTCGCACGTGCAACCCGGGGCGCACGAGGTCGTGGCCCGCGGTGTTGGGGCGCTCGACGAAGGTCACCTCGTCGGGCCCGTCGTAGCGCACGTCCCAGCCGCCGGCGAGCGCGCTCGTCGCTCCCGCCGCCAGCAGCACGGCGAGCCACGCGCGCGGCAATCGCCCGAAGGACGGTCCCATCGCGCGAGGATACTACGGTGCCCGCGGCTCCTTCACCCAGCCGTTCGCAAGGCTCGCCGCGACGATGAGCCCGCCGCCGATCCACTCGTGGGGCCGCAGGACTTCCCCCGCGAGCACGTAGGCCGCGAGCGCCGCGACCACGAGCTCGAAGAGCAGGATCACGATGGCGCGGTTGGCCGGCAGCCGCGAAAGGCCGTATTGCAGGCAAAGGCTCATCACGACGAGCGCCACGCCGATGCCCACGACGATAGGCATCACGCCACGGGCGGCCTCGAACGCGACCGACGGGGCCGAGCCCCCGAGCGGAAGCTGGATGAGGCCCGCGAGCGTCACGCCCGCCCAGATCACGATGGACTTCGCGGCATCTCCCATGCCGGAGAGCTTGCGCACCAGCACGTTGCCCAGCGCGAAGAGGAACCCCGCGGCGAGCCCCAGCCAATCGGAGCGGCCGCGCGGCCAGGGCCAGCCGACCTGCGGGTGCCAGAGCATCACCATCGCCCCCGCGAACGCGAGCGCCATCACGGCCATGCCGGTGGCGCCGAGCCGCTCGCCCAGCAGCACGCGCGCGAGGGGCACGGTCCATAGCGGCGCGAGGTAGAAGAGCAGCAGCACGCGCATCACCTCGCCGTCGATCACCGCGAGCACGTAGGCCAGGTTGCTCCAGCCGATGGCCGCACCCATCACGATCGCCAGGACCGGCATGCCGGCGAGGCTCGCCGCCGCACGGCGGAAGATCGCCGCGCCCACCACCAGGGAGAGGCCGTAGGTGAGCACCGTGGACCACGCGCCGTCGAGGCCCGCCTGCGCAAGAAGGCGGTAGGGGTACCAGACCACGCCCCACGTCGCGGCGCCGGCGAGCAGGGCCCAAACCGGCGCCGAGGGAAAGGCCTTCAAGGAGGGTTTAACATCCGCGACGATGAGCTCTTTCGCAGTGTTGCACATCACTTCCGTCCTCGGGGGCGGCGTGGACCGCTACGTGCGCGACATCGCGCGCGGCTCGTGCCATGCGCAGCTCGCGTGGCACGTGGCGCACGGCGTGGACGTGATGGAATCGCCGGCCGAGCCGCGTTTCATCGCCCTCGATTCCGCGGCGATCGACCGCGCGCCGGAGCCGCTCGCCGCGTGGCTGCGCGCGCGACGCGTGGGGCTGGTGCATGCGCATGCGATCGCCGCGCCGGTGTGCGAGCGCACGCGCTGGGCGGCCGCCGCGCTCGGCGTGCGCTACGTCGCCACGCTGCACGACATCCTCTTCATCCGGCCCGACGCGTTCGAGGCGCCGGATGCCCCACCCGATCCCGCGTGGCTCGCGCGCACCGGCGATTTCCTGCGCGGCGCGGCGGCGGTCATCGCGCCCTCCGAATACCTGGCCCGCAGGGCGCGCGAGGCGCTGCCGGGCCTCGAGGTGAGCGTCGTCCCCAACAGCTCGCCCGCGGCGGTTCCCGGAAAGCGCGTCCCGGCACGCGCGCAGTTCCTCGCGCGCCGCCCCGCGCACGTGGCCGCGATGATCGGCGCCATCGGACCGCACAAGGGGAGCGAGATGCTCGAGGCGCTGGCCGCGGCCCTGGAAGGAAGCGACATCGCGATCGTCGTCATCGGCTACCTGGACCGCCAGGTGTTGCCCGGCTGGCGCGGCGACCACGTCTTCGTCCATGGCGCCTACGACGATGACGAGGTCGCGCCCTTGCTCGCGGCCTACGGCGCGCAGATCGCGCTTTTCCCGAACCAGGTGCCGGAGAGCTTCAGCTACACGCTCTCCGACGCGTGGATCGCGGGCGTTCCCGCGCTCGTCGCGCCGACGGGCGCGCTCGCCGAGCGCGTGGAGCGCCATGCAGGCGGATGGCTCCTGCCGCAGGGATTCGGCGCCGCGGAGGTCGCTTCGGCGTTGCGCCGGCTGCTGGGCCCGGATGGGGCCGCGGAGCGCTCGCGCGTAAAATCGCAGATCGCCTCCGCCGATCCGTCGCGCGTGCCTTCCCCCGAAGAGATGACCCGCTCCCTCGACGCACTGTACGAACGCTACGCGATGGACCCCGGCGCTCCGCCGCCGGGCGACTCGCCGGAGCTCTCCGCGCTCATCGCGAAGAACGTGAACGGCGCCCTCTTCCGCCAGGAGCTGGTGCGCCTCGCCGACGAGATGGCGCAGATGCGCGATTCCCTCGAGGCGCTGGACCGCGCGCGCGTCGACGCGGGGCGCAGCGCCGAGGACGCGCGCCGCTGGGGCGAGAAGGTGCAGTCCGACGTGGCCTCGCTCCAGGAGGAGCTGCGGCGAGAGGTCGAGGCGCGGCGAGCCGCGGCCGACGAGAACGCGCAGCTGCGCAGGCACAAGCGCGCGCTCGAGGTGCTGCCACGGTGGCTGCGGCGCGTGCTGATGAAGATCTCCGATGGCCGAAGTTGACATCACGGTCGTCACCTACCAGCCCGATCTCGCGCTCCTCTCCCAGCTCGTGGCGAGCCTCGCGGAGCCCGCCCCGGGCGTGCGGCGCAACCTCCTCATCCAGGACAACAGCGCCGATCCCGCGGTAGCCGCGAGCATCGCGGCCTTGCCCGCGGTGAAGGACCCGGCGTTCGCGCGCGTGGACATCGAACGCTCGGGTGCCAACCTGGGATTCGGGCGCGGCCAGAATGCCGCGGCCGCGCGCGGCACGGCACCCTGGATCTTCGTCCTGAACCAGGATTGCATCCTCGAGCCCGGCGTCCTCGCCCCGCTCCTCGAGGGCGCCGGGAAGGATCCGGAGCGCATCGCGATCTGGGAGCTTCGCCAGATTCCGTACGAGCACCCCAAGGCCTACGACCCGGTGACGCTCGACACGGCCTGGGCGAGCGGCGCGGCGATGCTCGTGCGGCGCACCGCCTTCGAGGAAGTGCGGGGATTCGACCCGCGCATCTTCATGTATGGCGAGGACGTGGACTTCTCCTGGCGCCTGCGCGCCAAGGGCTGGCGCGTGGCGTACCGGCCGCGCTTCGCGGTCGTGCATCGGACCTACGCCGAAGCGGGCGAGGTGAAGCCGCTCCAGGTGCTGGGCGGCGTGCTCACGAACCTGGAGCTGCGCGCGCGCTACGGCGGGCTTCTCGCGGTGCTGCGGGGACTCGCGATGCTGTGGGGCGAGCTCCTCGCGCCGCGGTCGTTTCGAGGAAGGCGCCGGGGCCTTGCCAGGGCGGGCCTGCTCTTCATGTGGCGCTGGCCGTACTTCGCCTGGACCGGCGTGCACGCGACGGCGCAGTTCAAGCCCCTCTTCAACGGCTGGGGCTACGAGATGCGCCGCGACGGCGCCTTCGTCGAGTTCGCGTCCGTTCGCGAAGCGCCCGATCGCCCGAGGCCCCTCGTCTCGATCATCATCCGCACGGTCGATCGCGCCGCGTGGCTTCGCGAGGCCCTCCAGAGCTGCGCCCAGCAGACCTACCCGAACCTCGAGGTGGTCGTGATCGAGGACGGCCCGGAGCGCTCGCGCGCCATCGCCGAATCCTTCGCGGGACGCCTCGACGTGCGCTACCTCGCGACGGGAAATTCCGTGGGGCGCGCCCGCGCCGGGAACCTCGCGCTCGCCCAGGCCCGCGGCGAGTGGCTGAATTTCCTCGACGACGACGACCTCTTCTTCGCCGACCACGTCGAGGTGCTGGTGGACGCCGTGCAGCGCGGGAACGTCGCCGGCGCCTATGCGCTCGCGTGGGAGACGCAGACCGAGTTCCTCGACCGCGAGCACGCGCGCTACGAGGAGGTGCTGCACCTCACGCGCCACTACCAGCGCTTTGACCGGATCACCCTCTGGCACCACAATTACCTGCCGATCCAGGCAGTGATGTTCCACCGGCGGCTCTACGAGCGCTACGGAGGCTTCGACGAGGGCATGGACCAGCTCGAGGACTGGAACCTCTGGACGCGCTACACGCTCGAGGACGACCTGGTGATGGTCGAGAAGACGACCTCGAAATACCGCGTTCCCGCGAACGCGCGCGTGGCCGCCGACCGCCAGGCGCTCCTGGACCGCGCCTACCGCGACGCGCTCGAGCGCCAGCGCGAGCTGCGCATCACGCTCTCGCCGCGGGAAATTTCCGAGATGGCCGACGCGTACGTGCGCGGCCAGGCCGTGATGATGGTGACGAGGAACGACCTGCGCCGCTTCGTGGGCGCCAACCGGATGCTTTCGCGGCTCGCCACCTACCGCGCGCCAGCCGCCCGGGTGCTGCGCCGCTTCAGGGTGATCCGGTGACCGGCGAGCTTCCCTTCACCGGCGAGCGCTTCGTCCCGGGCACCGCGGGCGAGATCTGGGTCGAGCACTGGCATCGCTATCACTTCGCCTCGCGCTGGGCCGCGGGGCGGCGCGTGGTGGACGTCGCGTGCGGCGAGGGCTACGGCTCGGCCCTGCTGGCGCGAAACGCGGTCGGCGTGACCGGCGTGGACATCTCGCAGCAGGCCATCGACCACGCGCGCCGCGCCTATGCGGCGATCGCCAACCTGGAGTTCAAGTGCGCGCCGTGCACCGCGCTTCCCCTCGCCGACGCGAGCGTGGACCTGGCGGTGAGCTTCGAGACGATCGAGCACATCGGGGAGCAGGCGCGTTTCGTGGACGAGCTCGCGCGCGTGCTGGCCCCCGACGGGGTGCTGCTGCTCTCGTGCCCCAACAAGCTCGAGTACAGCGACAGGCGCGGGTACCGCAACGAATTCCACGTGCGCGAGCTCTACCGCGAGGAGCTCGAGGCTCTCGTGCGCGAGCGGCTGCCCCTTTCCACCTGGTTCGCGCAGCGCCCCTCGTTCTTCTCGGTGATCGCGCCCGAGAAGCCGGCGGGCGCCCACGCGCAGCTGGTCGAAGTGGAGGAGGCAACGCCCCAGGACGCGCGTGAAGCCCTTTCCCGCCCGCTTTATTTCATCGTCGCGGCGAGCCGCAGCCGCGAGGCGCTCGATGCGGTCGTGCCCGCGCTCTCGGTGCTCTCCGACCGCGACGACTGGGTTCACCACGACTACGAGAAGGTGATGCGCATGCTCGAGACCGCCGGCGGGCAGCTGGAAGCCCTCAAGGCCGAGGTCGGGCACCGCGACGCCGACATCTCGAAGCTCGCGGAGGAAATCCGCTCGGCGCAGGGCGCCGTGGCCCAGGCGAGCGAGGGGCTTCGCGCGGAGCAGGCCGCGCGGATCGCGCGCGAGGGCGAGATCGCCGCCCGGGACGTGGCGCTCGCCGAAAAGCAGCGCGAGCTGGACGCGCGCCGCGGTTGGCGCTGGTGGCTGAAGCTTCCCCTGGTCCGTCTGGGCCTCATGCGGTGAAGAGTCCGCCGCTCGCGTAAAATTGCGGGATGAATCCCCGCCTCGGGCTCCTGCAGCCCTATCCCTTCGAAAGGCTGCGCGGGCTCCTCGCCGGCGCCACACCGCCCAAGGGCCTCGCCCCCATCAGCCTCGGCCTGGGCGAGCCCCAACACCCCACGCCCGCGCTCATCAAGGAAGCGGTGACCGCCAACCTCGCGGGCCTCGCGCGCTATCCGGCCACGGCGGGCGAGCCCAGGCTTCGCGAGACGCTCGCCGGATGGATCGCACGCCGGTTTTCCTTGCCGCCCCTCGATCCGGCCACGCAGGTGATCCCGGTGAACGGCAGCAAGGAGGCCCTCTTCTCGCTGGTCCAGGCGGTGCTCGATCCCGAGGAGCGCGACGCCCTCGTCCTCTGCCCCAACCCGTTCTACCAGATCTACGAAGGCGCCACGCTGCTCGCCGGCGCGCGCCCGTACTTCATCGATTCGCTCGCCGCCAAGGGCCTCGTACCCGACTGGTCGAGCGTTCCGGCGAGCGCGTGGGCGAAGGTCCGGCTCGCGATCGTATGCTCTCCCAGCAACCCGCATGGCCGCGTGATGACCGAGGCCGAGTGGAAGCTCCTCTTCGAGCTCTCGGACCGCCACGGGTTCGTGATCGTGGCCGACGAGTGCTACAGCGAGATCTATTTCGACGAGGCGCATCCACCGCTGGGAGCCCTCAGCGCCGCCCGGGCCCTGGGACGCGAAGGCTATCCGCGGCTCGTCGCCATCGGCTCGCTCTCGAAGCGCTCGAGCGCGCCGGGCCTGCGCTCGGGGTTCGCCGCGGGAGATCGCGAGGTCCTCGAGAAATTCCTCCTCTACCGCACTTACCACGGCTCGGCGATGAGCAACGTCGTCCAGATGGCCTCCATCGCGGCCTGGAGCGACGAGGCGCACGTGGCCGGGAACCGGCGCCTCTACCGCGAGAAGTTCGCCGCGTTCCACGAGCGCGTGAATCCCGTGCTGAAGCTCGCGATGCCTCAGGCCGCGTTCTATTTCTGGGCCGATGTGGGCGGGGACGATACGGTTTTCGCACGCGACCTCTACGCCGCCACCGGCATCACCGTGCTTCCGGGCAGCTTCATCGGGCGCGACGCGCACGGCGTGAACCCGGGGCGCGGCTTCGTGCGCATGGCGCTCGTTTCCACGGTCGAGGAGACCGTGGAAGCGGCGTGCCGCCTCGAGGGCTACCTCGCCAAGCGCGCGGCGCACGCGCCGAAAGCCGCCTGATGGACACTCACGCAACGCTGCAGCCCCTCATCGACGACGCCTGGGAACGGCGCACGTCGATCACGCCCACCTCCGCGCCGCAGGGCGTGAAGGATGCCGTGGCCAAGGTGCTCGCGGGCCTCGACGCGGGGCAGCTTCGCGTCGCGGAAAAGCAAGGCGGCGAGTGGGTGACGCACCAGTGGATCAAGAAGGCGGTGCTCCTCTCCTTTCGCCTGCGCGACAACGAGATCATGCAGGGCGGCTACACCCACTATTTCGACAAGGTGGAGTCGAAGTTCTCGCGCTTCTCGCAGGCCGACTTCGCCGCCGGCGGCTATCGCGTGGTGCCGCCGGCCGTCGCGCGCGCCGGCGCCTATATCGCGAAGAACGTGGTCCTCATGCCCTCGTACGTGAACATCGGCGCCTATGTGGACGAAGGCACCATGGTCGACACGTGGGCCACCGTGGGCTCGTGCGCGCAGGTCG
>DATBEA010000225.1:0-3921 GCA_036276215.1 Usitatibacter sp. | reverse complement strand
GGGATTCGCCCCGCGGGCGAGCCCGTGCACGACATGTGGCTTCGCATCACGGTGGACCGCGCGCTCAACATCGTGGACGCGGCAGCGGCCATGGACGCGGTGCCGTTCGTGGAGCACTGCGGCGCGATCGTCCCGGCATACCGCAAGCTCGTGGGCCTCGCCATCCGGCCGGGTTACCACAATCGCCTGAAGGAATTGCTGGGAGGCGTGCGCGGCTGCACGCACGTGACGGAACTGGCGGGCGCGCTCGCCACGGCCGCGTTCCAGACGCTCGCGGGGCAGGTCTCTCAGGATCCGGAGAGGAAGCCCTTCCAGGTGGATCGCTGCCACGCGCTCGAGGGCTCCGGTCCGGCGGTGGCGCGCTATTACCCCAAGTGGCATCGCGACGCGAAGCCCGTGGAGGAAACCGGCCAGTCCTAGCTGTTAGAATCGGCGCCGAAGTCCCTCCTCGCATCCTCCGGCGGCGCCATCCATGAACATCCACGAATACCAGGGCAAGGAACTGTTCCGCAAGTTCGGCGTGACCACGCCGCGCGGGACGCCCGCATTCAACGTCGACGAAGCGGTCGCCGCGGCGAAAGGCCTCGGCGGGCTTGGTCGCGAAGCGTCGTCAGGCAATCCAACGGTCTGGGTCGTGAAAGCGCAGATCCATGCCGGCGGCCGTGGCAAGGGCGGCGGCGTGAAGGTCGTGAAATCCATCGAGGACGTGCGCGAGGCCGCGAAGAAGATGCTCGGCATGACGCTCGTCACGCACCAGACGGGCCCCGCGGGGCGCGTGGTGCGCCGCCTGCTGGTCGAGGAAGGCGCCGACATCAGGAAGGAGCTCTACGTGGCGCTCGTCGTGGACCGCGTGCTCCAGCAGGCGGTCCTCATGGCCTCGAGCGAAGGCGGCATGGACATCGAGGAGGTCGCGGCGAAGACGCCCGACAAGATCCACCGCGTGGCCATCGATCCGTTCAAGGGGCTGGCCGACGCCGACGCCGAGCTCGTCGCTCGCCGCATCGGGGTGCCCGAGGAGCTGGTGCCCAAGGCGCGCGACCTCTTCAAGTCGCTCTACAAATGCTTCGACGACGAGGACTGCTCGCTCCTGGAAGTGAATCCGCTCATCATCACGGGCGACGGCCGCGTGGTGGCGCTCGATGCGAAGCTGAACTTCGACGACAACGCGCTCTTCCGGCATCCCGACATCGTCGCGATGCGCGACCTGGACGAGGAGGACCCGGCGGAAGTCGAGGCCTCCAAGTTCGATCTCAACTACATCCAGCTGGACGGCGACATCGGTTGCCTCGTGAACGGCGCGGGCCTCGCGATGGCGACCATGGATACGATCAAGCTCTACGGCGGCTCGCCCGCCAACTTCCTCGACGTGGGCGGCGGCGCCACGGCCGAGAAGGTGACGGAAGCCTTCAAGATCATGCTGCGCAACCCGAAGCTGAAGGCGATCCTCGTGAACATCTTCGGCGGCATCATGAAGTGCGACGTGATCGCCACGGGTGTCGTCACCGCGGCCCGGCAGGTGGGCTTGAAGGTTCCGCTCGTCGTCCGCCTCGAGGGCACCAACGTGGACCTCGGCAAGAAGATCCTCGCCGACTCGGGGCTGCCCATCATCTCGGGCAACGACATGGGCGACGCGGCGCAGAAGGTCGTCGCCGCCGCCAGGAAGGGAAGCTGAGCATGTCGATCCTCATCAACAAGGACACGCGCGTCATCACCCAGGGCATCACCGGCAAGACCGGCCAGTTCCACACGAAGATGGGACAGGAGTACGCCAACGGGAAGGAGTGCTACGTCGCGGGCGTGAACCCGAAGAAGCCCGGGGAGAAGTTCGAGGGCATCCCGATCTTCGCCACCGTGAAGGAGGCGAAGGCCGAGACCGGCGCCAATGTTTCGGTGATCTACGTGCCGCCGCCCTTCGCGGCCGCCGCGATCGACGAGGCCGTCGAAGCCGACCTCGACCTCGTGATCTGCATCACCGAAGGCATCCCGGTGCGCGACATGGTGCGCACCAAGGCGAAGATGAAGGGCAGGAAGACGATGCTTCTCGGCCCCAACTGTCCCGGCACCATCACGCCGGGCGAATTGAAGATCGGCATCATGCCGGGCCATATCCATCGTCCCGGCAGGATCGGCATCGTGTCGCGATCGGGAACCCTCACCTACGAAGCGGTCGGCCAGGTGACCGCGCTCGGCCTCGGCCAATCGTCGGCGGTGGGCATCGGCGGGGACCCGGTGAACGGCCTCAAGCACATCGACGTGCTGAGGATGTTCAACGACGATCCCGGGACCGAGGCCGTGATCATGATCGGCGAGATCGGCGGCAACGACGAGGAGACCGCCGCGCGCTGGGTGAAGGACAACATGAAGAAGCCGGTCGTGGGATTCATCGCCGGCCTCACCGCGCCGCCCGGCAAGCGCATGGGCCATGCCGGAGCGATCATCTCTGGGGGCAAGGGCACGGCGCAGGAAAAGCTCGAGGTGATGGAGTCCTGCGGGATCAAGGTCACGCGCAATCCCGCGGAGATGGGCAAGCTGCTGAAGGGCGTCCTCTAGGCGATCAGGGCGCGCGCGCCTTGCGCCTGCTCGGGGGGTGCAGGGCCGCGAACGACGGCAAGGCGTCGTAAAGCTCCTCGATCCTCCCGCAGCGCCCGCTGTCCACGCCCTGCAGCCGCACGAGGTGGGCCTTGAAGTCCCGGCTGCGCATCACCGCCAGGAGCCGCTCGATCATCGGGGCCTGGAGCGATTCGCGCCGCACGAGCAGGAAGTAGTTCTCGCTCATGAGCGGCACGAAGGCGAGGTGGAACTGGCGCGCCGCGGTCTCGACGCCGAGCCCCGCGTCGGCCATCCCGCTCGCGATGAATGCCGCGACGGCGGCGTGGGTATATTCGACGCGGTCGTAGCCACGGATGCGCCGCGGCGCCACGGCCTCGCGGGCGAGGAGGTGGTCGAGGATGAGCCGCGTGCCCGACCCTGGCTGGCGGTTCACGAAACGCACGCCCGCGCGGGCGAGATCCCCGAGCGACGTGATCGCATGGGGATTGTCGGCAGCGACGATGATCCCCTGCCGCCGCTCGACCAGGTGGACGAGGACCTGCTTCGAGGGATCGAGCCAGCGCTCGTACACGGCGAGCACTTTCGCTTCGAGCTCACCCACGGGGACGTGGAATCCGGCGACGTCGCAGTCGCCGCGATGGAAGCTCGCGAGGGCGTCGGAGCTGCCACGGTAGGCGAGCTCGACCGGCACGTGGCGGCGCGCGAGGAAGTCGCGCAGCGCCGTCATCGCGAAAGCGTGGCTCGCGGTTACCCGCAGGACACCCCGCGATTCCGGCGAGGCGCGCTCGATCTCGGCTTCCAGCTCGGTCGCGAGGCTCTCGAGCGTGGGCATGAGGCGCGCCGAGATGCGCTTCTCGGCCCACAGGAGCTTCTCGCCGAATGGCGTGAGGGTGGCTCCGCGCCCGCGCACCGAGTTCACCAGCGGCGTTCCGAAGACCGTCCGTGCCTGGCGCAGCACGCCCCACCCGTGACGGTACGAGTCGCCCGTCTTCGCGCAGGCGAGGGCGAGGCTCCCCGTGTCGTGGATCGCGGCGAGGAGCGCCACGAGCCGGGGCATCAGCCGATCGCCTTCCGGGTGGTCCCGCAGTACCCATACCACCTTGATGCCTAGCTTATGCATGCAGGTAAGGAATCCTTCGGCGAAGGATTGCCGTTGTCATATGCATAAAATAACCGGTTGCTTGTTATCGCACAAGGAACTAATTTCATGGAGAAATCCGTTCTTGAATATGGCAACTACAACATATAAAGGAGGAGGATCATGAGTCAGGTAGCCATGGACCTGGGTGGGACGGGCGGCGCGGGGCTGCTCTCGAAGGAGCGAACCGTTGCGGGGCCGGGGTTCAACCGGTGGCTCGTGCCAACCGCGGC
>DATBEA010000224.1:0-11693 GCA_036276215.1 Usitatibacter sp. | reverse complement strand
CGCAGTTGTCGCGAGGAACGGGGAACGGCAGCCGGAACCGCTTGAAGAAGAGCGGTGCCGCGTACGACTCCGCATTGGGAGTCCGGAAGATCGCGATGCGGTCCGAGGACACGCCGAAATTCTACGTCGGACGCTCGGGGTCGCTGCGGGAATGGCGAGGAACCCGCCGCGATCGAAGAGCGCCGGCGCTCTCCCAGGACTCGAAAGCGACGCTCGCCTCTACACCTGGCCCGGACGTTGGTTTTCGAGTGCGGCGATGCGCGCTTCGATGGGCGGGTGACTCGAGAAGAGGGCCATGAACTTGCTGCCGCCCTCCGTGATGCCGAACGCCTGCAGCGATTGCGGCAGCGCGCCGGGCTCCAGGCCTCCAAGGCGGCGCAGCGCCGCGATCATCGGCCGCGGCGAGCCGAGCAAGCCCGCGGAAGCCGCATCGGCGCGGAACTCGCGCTGGCGCGAGAACCACGCGACGATGACCGAGGCGAGGATGCCGAACACGATCTGGCACACCATCACGGTGAGGTAGTACCCCATGCCGACGCCGCGCTCGGTCTTGAAGACCGCCTTGTCGACCACGTAGCCCACCACGCGCGAGAGGAAGACCACGAACGTGTTGACCACGCCCTGGATGAGCGTGAGCGTCACCATGTCGCCGTTGGCGACGTGGCCGATCTCGTGGCCCAGCACCGCCTCGACCTCGTCGTGGCTCATCGATTGCAGGAGCCCCGTGGAGACGGCCACCAGCGACGAATCGCGGAACGCGCCGGTGGCGAAGGCGTTGGGCTCGCCCTCGTAGATGCCGACCTCCGGCATGCCCACGCCCGCCTTCTCCGCGATGTGCTTCACCGTGGAGACCAGCCACTGCTCGTCGGCGCTCTGGGGCGCATCGAGCATGCGCATTCCCGTGCTCCATTTCGCCACCTGCTTGGAGATGAGGAGCGAGAAGATGGAGCCGGTGAAACCCACGATGGCCGAGAAAAGCAGCAGGCTCGGGATGTTCAGGCCGTCGCGGGCGAGGAAGCGGTCGGCGCCGGTGAGCGACAGGACGACGCCCAGAACCAGCATCACGGCCAGGTTGGTGAGGATGTAGAGAACGATTCGCTTCATGTCGTGGAGCCTCCCTAAAAGGGGATGTCGTCCTCGAAGTCGTCGAACTTGCCCCCGCCCGTCTTGGCGGCTGCAGCCGGCTTGGCGGCCCCGCGCGAGGCGCCCTCCGGCGCGCCGCCCTCCTGGGCCTCGCGGCCCGCCCCGCCCATGCCCTGGCGCGAGCCCAGCATCTGCATCTGGTTGGCGACGATCTCCGTCATGTACTTGTCCTGGCCTTCCTTGTCCTGCCACTTGCGCGTCTGCAGCCGTCCCTCGACGTAGACCTGGCTGCCCTTCTTCAGGTATTCGGCCGCGATCTCCGCGAGCTTGCCGAAGAAGGCCACGCGGTGCCATTCGGTCTTTTCCTGCATCTCGCCGTTCTTGTCCTTCCACTTGTCCGTGGTGGCCACCGAGATGTTGGTGATCGCGCCGCCGTCGGGCATGTAGCGGGTCTCGGGGTCGCGCCCGAGGTTGCCGATGATGATGACCTTGTTCACCGATGCCATTGATCTTCCTTTCTTCTAAGTGCGTGGCGCCGGCGAAACGGCCGGCACGAAATCGCCCATGTTCCACGCGACGGCAAGCCAGACGGCTGTCACCGCGAAGCAGGTTACCAGCACCGGGGCGAACCCGGCGTGCTGCGCGATCGATCCCCCGGCGGCGGCGCCGAAGAACGTCCCGAGAAACTGTACGCTCGAATAGGCTCCCGTGGCCGCCCCGACGGATTCGCGCGGCGCGGCGCGCGAGACGAGCGCGGGGAGCTTCGCCTCAAGAACGTTGAAGCCCGCGAAGAAGATGACGAGCGCGGCCACGATCCCGGCGAGGCTCGAGAGCTCCACGGCGAGGAGGGCCAGCGCGACGCCGATCGCCGCGACGCTGCCCAGGAATACCGGCCGCTCCCGGCGGGCGAGGGGCCCCACGAAGAACGGCACCATCAGAACGAACCCGACGCCCACGGCGCCCAGGTAGACGTAGGAGAGCTCGCCCGCGGCAAGCCCCACGCGGGAGAGCGCCACCGGGACCACGACGAAGATCGCCATCAGCACCGCGTGCAGGGCGAAGATCCCCACGTACAGGCGAAGGAGCTCCGCGTCGCGGAAGACCGCGGCGAAGGCGGCGGCCGGCGCCGTGCGTCCCTTGGCGGGCGAATCCGGGACCAGGAAGCGCACCACGGCGATCGCGGCGAGCGCGAGGCAGCCCGTCATGGCGAAGATCCCGTGGATCCCGATCGCCTTTTCCAGGGACGGTGCCGCCACGAACGAGATCGCGAAAACGCCGCCGATGGTCGAGCCGATGATGGCCATGGCCTTGGACCGCTGGGAATCGCGCGTGAGGTCGGCCACGGCGGCGATAGCGACCCCGGAGACGGCTCCCGCGCCCTGGAGGACGCGCCCGGCGATCATCGCCCACGGCCCTTGTGCCATGGCGCAGACGAAGCTTCCCGCGGTGAAGAGTGCGAGGCCCGCATAGAGCATGGGTTTCCTGCCCGCCCGGTCCGAGAGCCAGCCGAAGGGGATCTGCAGCACCCCCTGGGTGAGCCCGTAGGCGCCCATGGCCACGCCGGCCAGCTGCAGCGTCCATCCGGGACGCGTGCTGGCCCACAGCGCGAACACCGGCAGGATGATGAACATGCCGAAGAGGCGGAGAGCGAAGATGGAGGCGAGGGCGGTGCTCGCCCGCAGCTCCGCGGCGCTCATGCGGGCCGGGGAATTCACGTCGTTGCGGGGAGTGGAGGAGGCAAGGATTGCTCCTGTATATTAGCAGATCGCCCAATGGAAACGATCCGCATTCGAGGAGCGCGGACGCACAACCTGAGGAATGTAAGCCTCGACATTCCGCGTGACCGGTTGGTCGTCATCACGGGCCTTTCAGGCTCGGGAAAATCGTCGCTCGCATTCGACACCCTCTACGCCGAAGGCCAGCGTCGCTACGTGGAGTCGCTCTCCGCGTACGCGCGGCAGTTCCTTCAGCTCATGGAAAAGCCCGACGTGGACCTGATCGAGGGCCTGTCGCCGGCGATCGCCATCGAGCAGAAGGCGACCTCGCACAACCCGCGCTCGACCGTGGGCACGGTCACCGAGATCCACGACTACCTGCGCCTGCTCTTCGCGCGGGTGGGCGATCCCTACTGCCCGGTCCACAACCTGCAGCTCACCGCCCAGAGCGTGGCGCAGATGGTGGACCACGTGCTGGCCCTCGAGGCCGGGATGCGCGTGATGATCGTCGCCCCGCTCGTGGTGGGCCGCAAGGGCGAGCAGGAGGCCCTCATCGAGGAGCTGCGCGCCCAGGGCTTCGTGCGGCTTCGCATCGACGGCGCGGTCCACGAGATCGACCAGTTGCCCAAGCTGGACAAGAACCGCAAGCACACGCTCGAGATCGTGGTCGATCGCTTGAAGGTGGAAGGCGCGGATCCGAATCTTCCCGGGGGGCTGCGGCAACGGCTCGCCGAATCCTTCGAGACGGCGTTGCGCCATGCCGACGGCCGCGCCATCGCGGTCGAGATGGAAAGCGGCAAGGAGCACCTCTTCTCGGCGAAATTCGCCTGCCCGGTGTGCAGCTACTCGATCCCGGAGCTCGAGCCGCGCCTTTTCTCGTTCAACAACCCCATGGGCGCCTGCACGCGCTGCGACGGCCTGGGGCAGATCACCTTCTTCGACCCGCGGCGCGTGGTGGCCTTCCCGCACCTGTCGCTCGCCGGAGGCGCCGTCCGCGGCTGGGACCGGCGCAACCAGTTCTACTTCGCCATGCTCGTCTCCCTCGCGCAGCACTACGAGTTCGACGTCGAGGCGCCGTTCGAGTCGCTGCCGGAACGCGCGCGCGAGGTGGTCCTCAACGGCTCGGGCGAGGAGAAGATCGCGTTCAAGTATCCCGGCGAGAAGGGCCGCAGCTCCGTGAAGGAGCACGCCTTCGAGGGA
The DNA here is from genome assembly GCA_036276215.1 of Usitatibacter sp. Lineage (GTDB taxonomy): Bacteria > Pseudomonadota > Gammaproteobacteria > Burkholderiales > Usitatibacteraceae > Usitatibacter. Next base: position 7,695 of record DATBEA010000224.1, on the reverse strand, counting down.
ATCCTTCCCAACCTCGAGCGGCGCCACCGCGAGACGGACTCCGTCGCCGTGAAGGAAGAGCTCGCCAAGTACCTCAACACGCGCGACTGCCCCGATTGCCACGGCACGCGCCTCAGGCTCGAGGCTCGCCACGTGAAGGTCGCCGACCGCACGATCCACGAGCTCTCGGCGATGCCGCTACGCCACGCGCAGCCCTTCTTCGAGTCGCTCGAGCTGGCGGGCTCGAAGAAGGCGATCGCCGACAAGATCGTGCGCGAGATCGCCAACCGCGTGAAGTTCCTGAACAACGTGGGGCTCGATTACCTTTCGCTCACGCGAGCGGCCGACACGCTCTCGGGCGGCGAGGCGCAGCGCATCCGCCTCGCGAGCCAGATCGGCTCGGGCCTCACGGGCGTGATGTACGTGCTGGACGAGCCCTCCATCGGCCTGCACCAGCGCGACAACGCGCGGCTGATAGAAACGCTCAAGCACCTGCGCGACCTCGGCAACTCCGTGATCGTGGTCGAGCACGACGAGGAAGCCATCGAGGCCGCCGACCACGTGGTCGACATGGGCCCGGGCGCGGGCGTGCATGGCGGCGAGATCGTGGCCCAGGGCACGCCCGACGAGGTCATGGCCAATCCCGATTCGCTCACCGGCCAGTACCTCTCGGGAAGGAAGAGCATCGCGACACCCACGCGCCGGCGCCGCGGCGACGCGAAGAAGATGCTCCGCATCGCGGGCGCGCGCGGCAATAACCTCAAGAACGTGACGGTGGACATTCCCGTGGGGCTCTTCGTCGCCATCACGGGCGTTTCAGGGTCGGGCAAGTCCACGCTCATCAACGACACGCTCTACAACGCCGTGGCGCACCACCTCTACGGCTCGGCGGCGGAGCCCGCGGAGCACGACGCCATCGAGGGGCTCGACTTCTTCGACAAGGTGATCAACGTCGACCAGAGCCCCATCGGCCGCACGCCGCGCTCGAACCCGGCCACGTACACCGGGCTTTTCACGCCGATCCGCGACCTCTTCGCCGGCGTTCCGGAATCTCGGGCGCGCGGCTACGGGCCGGGGCGCTTCTCCTTCAACGTGAAGGGCGGGCGCTGCGAGGCGTGCCAGGGCGACGGCATGATCAAGGTGGAGATGCACTTCCTGCCGGACATCTACGTGCCCTGCGACGTGTGCCACGGCAAGCGCTACAACCGCGAGACGCTGGAGATCCTCTACAAGGGCCGCTCCATCGACCACGTGCTCGACATGACGGTGGAAGCCGCACACGAGTTCTTCAACGCGGTGCCCGCGATCCAGAGGAAGCTCGCGACCCTCCTAGAAGTGGGCCTGGGCTACATCAAGCTGGGGCAGAGCGCCACGACGCTCTCGGGCGGCGAGGCGCAGCGCGTGAAGCTCTCGCTCGAGCTGTCCAAGCGCGACACGGGGCGCACGCTCTTCATCCTGGACGAGCCCACGACCGGGCTGCACTTCCACGACATCGACCTGCTCCTTACCGTGCTGCACCGCCTTCGCGACCACGGCAACTCCGTGGTGGTGATCGAGCACAACCTCGACGTCATCAAGACCGCCGACTGGGTGATCGACCTGGGTCCCGAGGGCGGCGACGGCGGCGGCAAGGTGATCGCGCAGGGCACGCCCGAGGACGTGGCGCACACGGCCGCGAGCTTCACCGGCAAGTTCCTGAAGGCGATCCTCGAGCCGCCGCCCCGCCGGCGCATGGCGGCGGGCTAGCCCGGTGCGAGGGCTCCTGCTCGGCGCCTTCCAGGCCGCCCTCTCCGCCGCCGATCCGCTGGCCATCGTCCCGAAGCACCTGCCCGCGCCGCCTCGCGGACGCACCGTCGTCGTGGGCGCCGGCAAGGCCGCGGCCTCCATGGCGAGCGCGGTGGAGCAGCACTGGCCCAGGGAAGCCGCCCTCGAGGGTGTCGTCATCACGCGCTACGGCCATGGCCTGCCGCTCTCGCGCATCCGCGTGGTCGAAGCGGGCCATCCGGTGCCCGACGCCCAGGGCGAAGCCGCGGCACGCGAGACCCTCGCGCTCGCCCGATCCCTTTCCGAAGACGACCTGCTGCTCGTGCTGGTGTCGGGCGGCGGCTCGTCGCTGCTCGCCCTTCCGGTCGAATCGGTGCCGATGGAGGAGCTGAAGGCCGTCACGCGCATGCTCCTCGCGAGCGGCGCGCCGATCCAGGACATGAACGTGGTGAGGAAGCACCTGTCCCTCATCCAGGGCGGGCGGCTCGCGGCGGCCACGCGCGCCCAAGTGCTTGCCCTGGTCATCTCCGACGTCACGGGCGACGACCCCACCCACATCGCATCGGGGCCGTGCACGGCCGATCCCTCGACCTACGGCGATGCGCTCGACGTGCTCGCGAGGTTCGGCGTGACGGCGCCGCCCGCGGTGGCGGCGCACCTCGCGCGCGGCGCGAAGGGCGAGATCCCGGAGACGCCCAAGGCGGGAGACCCCGCGCTCGCGCGCGCCGATACCCGCGTGATCGCGACGGCGCATGCGAGCCTCGCCAGCGCCGCCGCCTTCGTGCAGCACCGTGGCATCACGCCCATGATCCTGGGCGACAGCGTGACCGGCGAATCCTCCGAAGTGGCGAAGGTGTACGCGGCGCTCGCGCGCCAGGTGCGGCAGCACTCGCACCCGCTTCGCCCGCCCGTGGCGCTCATCTCCGGCGGGGAGACGACCGTCACGTTGCGCGGCAAGGGCCGGGGCGGGCGCTGCACCGAGTTCCTGCTCTCGCTCGCCATCGCCCTCGAGGGGCTCGCCGACACGTGGGCGCTCGCCTGCGACACCGACGGGATCGACGGCAGCGAGGACAACGCGGGAGCGATCCTCGCGCCGGACGCCCTCGCCCGCGCGCACGCCGCGGGGCTCTCGCCCAAGCGCCTGCTCGCCGACAACGACGGCTACGGCTTCTTTGGCGCGCTGGGCGACCTCGTGGTGACGGGGCCCACGCGCACCAACGTGAACGATTTCCGCATCATCGTCGTGCGATGAGCCGCGGCACCGCGGCGCTCGCCGCGCTCGCCGTCCTCACGGCCGCCTTCGCCGTGGCCTTCTCATGGCAGGCCGGCATCGCCTCCCTCTACGACGACAGCGTGAGCTACCTCGTGATGGCGCAGGCGCTCTCTCCCTGGGAAACCACGCCCGCCGCGATCGCGGCCGCCTTTCCCGACCAGCGCTATCCGCCCCTTTTCCCGCTGCTGCTGGGTCTTTCGGGCGGGGCCTACGACTGGCACTTCGCCCACGCGTGGGTGGCGACCTCGTTCGGCGCGGCGGTCTTCCTGCTGGGGCTGCTCGCGCGCGACGTGACGAAGTCGGCGCTCGTCGCCTTCATGGCGGCGCTTCTTTTCGCGTGGATGCCGGGCTCGTGGCTCAACGTGAAGGGCATCCTCTCGGAGTTTCCCTACATCGCGCTCTGCCTGGGCGCGCTGCTCGCTTACCGCGCCGCGGACGAAAGGCCGGACCGGCGGCGCCTCGCCCTTTTCGCCCTGCTCCTCGCCGCCTCGGCGCTCACCCGCACCATCGGCGTGGCGCTCTTCGCCGCGGTCGCCGTCGCGGAAGCGTGGCGCTTCGTACGTGCGCGCGATATCGGGAGGCTGCGTGCTTTCGCCGTCGCGGGTGCGATCGCCGTCGCCGTCGTCGCCGCGTGGTACGCCGTGCGCCCGAAGGGCGGCGACGACGCCTACGTCTCGTTCAGCGCCGCGGTCGCGCGCAACGCCGCCGATCGCGGCGGCGCCTGGCTCGCGGGCCTCGTGGCCTCGAACCTCTCCTCGATGGTGGATGCGTGGCTCACCGCGCTCCTCGTCTTCTGGGGCGAGCCGTGGAAACCGGCGTTCGTGATCGCGTGCCTCGTGGGTGCCAGCGGCGTGGCGGGCACGCTCTGGCGCGCCTTGCGCGGCGAGGCCGATGCGATCTACGTGATCGCGTTCGCCGCGATCCTCGCGGCGTGGCCCTTCCCGGGCCAGATGTACCGGCTGGCGCTTCCCGCGCTGCCGCTCGTCGCGATGAACGCCCTATGGCTCTGGCACGAGCTCCTCGCGCGGCGCGCCGGGGAGCCGCGTGCCTCGCGCTGGACCGCGCTCGCCACCCTGCTTCCGCTCGTCTTCGGCATGCTCGCCGTCGTCTTCTACGTGGCCCAGCGCGCGAGCCTTTCCGGCGACCTCCTCGCCGCGGGCTACCGCGCGGGCGACATCGCCGAGTTCTACCGCATTCCCGCGCGCGCCCCGGCCTACGCGGCCGCGCTCGCCGAGATCGACGTGATCGCCGATCTCGAGCGCATCGCGCAGGGCACCCCCGAATCGGCCACGGTCATGTGGTACCAGCCCGAATGCGTGGCGCTCCTCGCCCATCGCCGCGGCGTGGCCCTCGACAACCCCGCCGACGGCAAGGGCCTGGCGGCACAGCTCCAGGCCAGGCGGCCGGACTATCTGTACCTTTCGGCCGTGCATCCGCGCGACACGGCGCATCGCCAGGGCGATCCCATGGAATCGCTCGGCGTGGCGCGCCGCTACGGCCGCGAGGTCTGGCGCCGCGACGATGGCCGGGGAGGACCGGCCGCGGCCCTCATCCAGATGGACCCGGCGCGGTTCCTGCGACAATAGGCGCCCATGAGACTGTCCGTCGTCATTCCCTGCTACAACGAGGCCGCGACCATCGCCGGGATCATCGCCGCCGTACGCGCCTCGCCCGTGGCCGCCATCGAGGTGATCGTCGTGGACGATTGCTCGACCGACGGCACGCGCGAGATCCTGAAGGGCGAGCTCGGCGCCTCCATCGACCGGCTGGTCTTCCACGACGTGAACCAGGGCAAGGGCGCGGCGTTGCGAAGCGGCATCGGCGCGGCCACCGGCGACGTGGTGATCATCCAGGACGCGGACCTCGAGTACGACCCCCAGGAATACCCGCGGCTCCTCGCGCCCATCGAGGAGAACCGCGCGGACGTGGTCTACGGCTCGCGCTTCATGGGTGGGGCGCCGCACCGCGTGCTGTACTTCTGGCACTCGGTGGGCAACGGCGTGCTCACGCTCATGTCCAACATGTTCACGAACCTGAACCTCACCGACATGGAGACCTGCTACAAGGCCTTCCGGCGGGAGCTGATCCAGTCGATCCGGATCGAGGAAAACCGCTTCGGCTTCGAGCCGGAGATCACCGCCAAGGTGGCGAAGCTCGGGGTGCGCATCTACGAGGTCGGCATCTCGTACTACGGCCGCACCTACGCCGAGGGCAAGAAGATCGGTTACAAGGACGGATTCCGTGCGCTCTGGTGCATCTTCAAGTACAACGTCCTTCGCTGAGGCCGAGACGCGCAACATCGTCCGCTACTTCGTGGTGGGCGGGGTGTGCGCGCTCGTGGACCTCGCGCTCTTCCTCGCCTTCGCGCAGGGACTCGGCCTGCCGTACCTGAGGGTGTCCGCCGGAAGCTTCGTGGTCGCGACCCTCCTCAACTACTTCCTCAGCGTGCGTTTCGTCTTCGTGAGCGGGCTTCGCTTCCAGAAGCGCTGGGAGATGGCGCTGGTATTCGCGGTGAGCGCGGTGGGCCTGGGGCTGAACCAGCTCATCCTCGCGCTATGCGTGGAGCAGGTGGGCCTGAACCTATTCTTCTCGAAGGTGACCGCGACCGGGTGCGTGTTCTTCTGGAACTACTTCGCGCGCCGCGTGCTGGTCTTCGGCGGCACCCACGCCTAGGTACGCATCGAGCCGCCGCGGCTCGACCTCGAGCAGCAGGAAGGCGTCGCTGCCGTCGGTCGCGTCGGGGAGCTTGAGAACGATCCGGCTGTATTCCAGGATCGAGGGCAGGAGCGGCGCGGGATCGCCCGGCCGCGGCGTGAGGTCGGTCTTCACGTAGCGCGAGAGCACGAGGTGCGTGGTGCCCGTGGCGCGCACCTCGCTCGCAAGCCGGCGCGCATCCCAGTCGAAATACCATGGCACGCCCTCGCGATGGCCCAGGAAGGCGATGTACTCGGGGCGCATCCACATCACCCTGGCGCCGGGCGGCGTGGCCCGGTCGAGCGCCTGCAGGCCCGCGAGCGTGGCGATCTGCCCCGCCGCGATCGCGCGCGCCTCGGGGCCGCGCGTCGTGTAGTAGTCGGTGATGTCGGCGTTCGCGTAGGCGGAGTTCGGCAGGACTTGCGCGGTGTCGAAGGACTTCTGCTGGACCTGCAACAGGCCCGGCACGCAAAGGACGGCGGGAATGGCCGCGATGGCGCCCCCCGCGAAGAGGGATGCGCGCGCGGGCACGCGGAGCTTGCGCCCCGCCTCGCGAAGCGCGACCGCCGCGAGGATGAGGGCGAGCGGGATCACCGGGTAGAGCAGCCGGCGCGTGACTTCCGTGCCGAAGACCCAGCCGAAGATCACCGCCATGTAGACGAGGAAGTACCAGCCGTCGAGGCGGTTTCGCAGCGCCGCGAGGGCCGCGCCGGCGAGGGCCATCGCGCCCAGCACGATGAAGACGATCCGCATCGCGACCGGCGCATTGGGATCCACCGCGAAGTTCGCGATCCACGCGTCCAGGACGGAGGTGGAAGCCACGGGCAGGATCGTGAGCGGGTTGTGGATCCAGTTGGAGAGGCTCGACTCGACGATCCCCTGGTACTTGTCGGCGCCCTCCATGGGCCGCAGCGCCATCCACGCCCCCAGGACCACGACGGTCGGGATGAAGGCGATCACGAGCTGGCGGATCCGGGGGCCCTCGCGCGCGCCGCAAGCGCGCAGGAGCGCCTGCATCGCGAGGGCGAGCAGCATCGCGATGCCCACGAGGCGCGTGGCGCAGGCGAGCGCCACGATGAGGCCCAGGGCGAGCCATTCGCCGTCGCGCGCCGTTTCCGTGCGCAGCCGCCGCTCGTGGAACCTGAGCGCGGCCATCGTGAGGAGGAGGAAGAGCGATTCGCTGAGGATCCCCACCAAGGGGATCCAGGCGGCGGGCGCCAGCACGAAGAGCGCGCAGGCCGACAGGGCGGCGGGCGCGCTCTCCAGCCGCATCAGGGCGTAGCGGTAGGTCGGGACCAGTGCCGCCGCCGCGAGGCCCGCCACCAGCAGGTGCGCGGCAAGGAGGTTGTGCCAGGCGCCTGTCACCGCGAGCAGCAGGGGAAAGATCGGCGGGAAGTGCGCCTGCCACCACGTCCAGCGGGCGAGGTAGGCGTTGGATGTGTCGCCGGCGAGCCACCGGGCAAGCGTGAGGTAGCTCACGCTGTCGTCGCTCACCGTCGCGATCTCGCGGTGCCATCCGAACCGCAGCATGAGCGGCGTGAAGGCCGCGAGGAGCAGCAGGAAGACCCCGTACCTCTTGAGGAAGCCCATCACGAAAAGGCCGACGCGAGGCCGGCCTTGGCGCGCATGGACGGCCTGGCGGCTACGCCTTGACCTTCGAGTCGCCGGTGTCGCGCGCCTCTTCGGCGGGCTCGGGGCGGTCCATGAGCTCGACCAGCGCCATGGGGGCGTTGTCGCCCTGGCGGAAGCCGTACTTGAGGATGCGCAGGTATCCCCCGTTGCGCGCCTTGTAGCGCGGGCCCAGCTCGTCGAAGAGCTTCACGACCATGTCGCGGTCGCGGAGCCGATCGAAGGCGAGGCGCTTGTTGGCGAGGGTGTTGGTCTTGCCGAGCGTGATGATCGGCTCGGCCACCTTGCGAAGCTCCTTCGCCTTCGGCAGCGTGGTCTTGATCGCCTCGTGCTTGAGGAGCGACACGGTCATGTTG
>DATBEA010000223.1:0-3253 GCA_036276215.1 Usitatibacter sp. | reverse complement strand
GGCCGAGAAGGCGCTGCTCACCGACCCGCAGACCAGCGGCGGATTGCTGGTCGCGTGCGACCCGAAGGCTTGCGACGACGTGCTCTCGATCTTCCGCTCGGAAGGCTTCGGGCATGCCGCGGTCGTGGGCGAAATCGTCGAAGGCACTGGCGAAGTGCTCGTGGACTAGCAGTGCGTGGATTAACGGAGGAGCGATGAACGAAACGAACCGCGACATGTCGCGCACGGCGCCGTCCTCGAGGGCGGTCCCGCTGGCCGATCGTTTCCGCGCCGTGCGCGAGGTCACGCGCGCGCTCGCGGCGCCGCTCTCGGCCGAGGACTGCGCGATCCAGTCCATGGCCGACGCGAGCCCGGTCAAGTGGCACCTCGCGCACACGACCTGGTTCTTCGAGACCTTCATCCTGTCGCTCGACCCGGCGCGCAAGCCCTTCCATCCGGCCTTCCGCGTGATCTTCAATTCCTATTACAACTCCGTGGGCGACAAGCACCCGCGGCCGCAACGCGGGCTCCTCTCTCGCCCTTCCCTGGACGAGGTGCTGCGCTATCGCGAAGCGATCGAGGAGGAGCTGGGCGCGCTCATCGCGGCCGACCGTCTCGACGCGGGCCTGAAGGCGGTGGTGGAGCTCGGCATCCAGCACGAGCAGCAGCACCAGGAGCTGATCCTCACCGACATGAAGCACATGCTGTCGTGCAATCCGCTGCGTCCCGTGTACCGCAAGCCCTGGCCGCTCACCCAGATCCAGACGCGGCCCCGCCAGTGGGTTCGCGTTGCCGGCGGCAAGCACGACATCGGCCACTCGGGCGACGATTTCTCGTTCGACAACGAGACACCGCGCCACTCGGCCTGGCTCGAGGATTTCGACATCGCCTCCCATCCGGTGACGCACGGCGATTTCGCGGACTTCATCCAGGACGGCGGCTATCGCAAGCCCGAGCTGTGGCTCTCGGCCGGCTGGGACGCGGTCAACACGCGCGGCTGGGAAGCGCCGCTCTATTGGGAGCGCCACGACGGCCAGTGGCAAACGTTCACCCTGCACGGGATGGCGCCCATCGAGCGCAACACGCCCGTGTGCCACGTGAGCTTCTTCGAGGCCGAGGCGTTCGCCCGCTGGGCGGGCGCGCGCCTGCCCACCGAGGCCGAATGGGAAGTCGCCGCGCGGGGAGTGCCGATCGAGGGAAACTTCCAGGAAAGCGGCGCGCTGCACCCGCTGGCGCTGCGCGAAGCGCCCGCCGCGGGCCAGCTTGCGCAGCTCTTCGGCGACGTGTGGGAATGGACCCGCAGCGACTACGCGCCCTACCCGCGCTTCCAGCCCGCGCCGGGCGCCGTGGGCGAGTACAACGGCAAGTTCATGTGCAACCAGTACGTGCTGCGCGGCGGCTCCTGCGCGACGCCCGCGTCGCACATCCGCGCGAGCTACCGCAATTTCTTTCCCGCGGACGCGCGCTGGCAGTTCTCGGGCCTTCGCCTGGCGCGCGACGCCTGATGGGTCACGCGGACCTGGGGCGCGCGGTCTCCCACTACCGCGACCTCGCGCCGCGCTACGACCACTTCACCCGCCGCATCAATCGCATCCGCGAGCGCGCGATCGAGGCGCTCGGCCTGGAACCCGGCGACATCGTGCTCGACGCCGGGTGCGGCACCGGCTGGTGCCTTCCGCGGCTGGCGGAGCGCGTGGGTCCCTCGGGACGCGTGCTGGGTTTCGATCCCTCGCCCGAGATGCTCGCCATCGCGCACGCGAGGCCGGGTGCGCAGGAGGCGCAGCTTCTCGAAGCGGCCGCGGAGACGGTGCGCCTTCCGGCCGCGCCCGACGCGATTCTCTTCAGCTACACCCACGACCTCATCCGCTCGCGGGCCGCGCTGGAGAACCTCTTCAGCCAGGCACGTCCCGGCGCGCGCATCGCGGCCACCAGCACCAAGCTCTACGCGCCGTGGCTCTTCCCGGCCAACTGGTACCTGCGGGTCACCCATCGCGGGTACATCACGAACTTCGAGTCGTTCGCGGAACCCTGGTCGCTTCTCGCCGGCTATCTCGAGGATTTCCGCGTGAGCACCGGGCCCATGACGCAGCACTACGTGGCGACGGGACGCGTGCGGGAGCGTTAAGCGGCGTGAAACACGTAGTAGCCGCGGTCGGCGCTTTCCCAGTGACGCACGGTGGCGAAGCCCGCATCGCGCAGGAGCGCGGCGAATTCGGCGGCGGCGTACTTGTACGAGTTCTCGGTGTGGATGCGCTCGCCGCGGACGAAGCGGCGCTGCGTGGGGCCCAGGTGCACCACCTGGTCGCGCAGCGACTCGAGGTGCATCTCGATGCGGCCCCCAGCCTCGTTGTAGAAGCCCCGGTGCACGAAGCCGTCGAGCGCGAAATCGAAGCCGAATCGTGAGTTCAGGTGCAGGAGCGCGTTGCGGTTGAAAGCGGCGGTCACGCCCAGCGCGTCGTCATAGGCCGCGTCGAGCCGGCTCTTCTCCTTCTTGCCGTCCACGCCGATGAGGAGCGCGCTTCCCGGGCGATTCGCGCAATGCGCCTTCACCTTCGCGAGGAAGGCGCGCGCCTTTTCGGGCGTGAAGTTTCCGATGCTCGAGCCCGGATAGAAGAACGTGGCCGGGCGGGAATCGAGGAGGTCGTCGAGCGGCAGCCCCTCGGTGAAATCGGCGACCACGCCGATCATCTCCACCTCGGGAAAATCGGGCGCCATGCGCGCGAGCGCCCGCTCGATCTCGGCGCCCGCGATGTCCACCGCGAAGTAGCGCACCGGAGCCACGAAGGAGAGCCAGCTCTGCGCCTTGCAGCAATCGCCCGCCCCCAGGTCCACGAACTGCTTGCCCACGCCGAGGGCCTCGGCGATCTCCGGGCGATGCTCCTGGAAGAGCGCCGTCTCCGTCCTCGTCGGGTAGTACTCGGGCAGCCGGCAGATGGCGCCGTAGAGCGCGCAGCCCAGCTCGTCGTAGAAATAGCGCGGCTCGATGGTGGCGGGCGACGCGGCCAGCGCCGCGGCCACGCGCTCGCGCTCGCCGCCGCGGTCGGGCGCGGTGCGGTCGATGATGCGGTACTGGACGGGCTTCGAGTCAGGCACGCGGGACCTCGGCGAGGAGCTTCTCTACGACTTCCAGCGATTCGTTTTCGTTCCACGCGCGCTCGCCGAACACGTAGTAGCGAACGCGCCCGCGGGCATCGACGAGGAAGGTCATCGGCAGCCCACCCACCTTCCATTCGCGCGAGATCTCGTTCTGCGTGTCGAGGAACACGGGAAGGCG
>DATBEA010000222.1:0-6734 GCA_036276215.1 Usitatibacter sp. | reverse complement strand
CGAGGGCCAGCGCGAAGTTGTAGATGCGGTTGGTGATTCCCGCGGAGTTCATGAGGTTGCCCGCGAGGATGAAGAACGGCACGGCCAGCAGCGGGAACGAGTCCAGCCCGCCCACCATGCGATGCACGACCACGAAGGCGGGCTCGCTGCCCGTCACCATCACGTAGACGAGGGACGCGCCGGCCATGGCGAAAGCCACGGGCAGCCCCGAGGCCATGAGGCCGAGGAAGAGGAGCTTGAAGGATCCGGGTCCCATCACCTGGCCTCGTCGGCCAGCTCGGGGCGCTCGAGCACCGAGGCACCGCGCTTCCAGTTGGCGACGGCCACCCCCAGCGCGCGCCAGGTCATGAGCGCGAAGCCCGCGGCGACGAATCCGTAGACGAGGCCCATGGGCCAGTCGATGATCGCCATGCGCAGCCCGCCGATCTTCATCGTGAGCTGGATCGTGAGCACGAGGCAAGTGCCGAGGAAGAGGATCCGCAGCACGTCCACCGCCACCGACATGGGCCGGCTGAACCAGGCCGGCAGCAAGCGGTAGAAGAAGTCCACCTGGATGTGGTTGTTCTTGCGCACGTTGATCGCCGAGCCCACGAACGTCGTGGCGATCAGCAGGTAGCGCGCGATCTCCTCGGTCCACGAAGCCGAGTCGTTCATCGCATAGCGCGTGAAGAACTGGTAGAAGATCACGAGCGCGAGGGACCAGAAGATCGTGAAAGCCGCCCAGTCCTCGAACCTGTAGTGGCCGAGGTCGATCTCCTCGTCCTTCACCTCGAACTCGCCCGCCGCGTTCAGGACATGTTCCTGCTCTTCCATCGCTCCTCCTGTCATCCCAGCGGTGGCGCTCGCCACGCAGGGCCCGGTCCGTCTAGCGCCTCTTCTTCTTGTCCCAGCTGCCGCTGAATCGCCTGGCCGCATGGTCCATGTGCTTGCGCATGGCGCCGCGGGCCCCGGCCGAATCGTGCTTCGCGATCGCCGCCAGCACGTCGCGGTGCTCCCGGATCGCCACCGTCCACAGGAGAGGCGTGTCGAAGTGGTGCTCGAGCCTCAGGAAGAGCGGCCCCGTGCGCTGGTCCCAGAGCGTCTTCACGACGAGCGCCAGCGCGCTGTTTCCGCTCGCCTCGGCCACCCGCAAATGGAAGAGCCGGTCGGCGCCGAGCGGCACCGTGCCCTTGTCGCGATCCGCTTCCATCTGGTCGAGGGCCTCCTCCATGCCGCGCAGTTGCGCCTTCGTGGCGGACTTGGCCGCCATTGCCGCGCATTCCGATTCGATGAGCCAGCGCGCCCGGATCAGCTCGAACGGCCCCGAATCGGCGGGAAGCGGTTGCGCCCCCAGGCCCTGCCGTGGGCCCATCACGTAAACGCCCGATCCCACGCGCACTTCCACGTACCCCTCGACCTCGAGCGCGATGAGCGCCTCGCGAACCGAGGGCCGGCTCACGCCCAGCTGCTTCGCCAGGTCGCGCTCCGGCGGCAGGCGGCGGCCCGCGCCGTATTCGCCCTTCTCGATGAGCGCCGCGATCTGGTCGGCGATCTGCCGATAGAGGCGCCGGTTATCGACGGCTTGGAGCGGCATCTGGTAAAGTGGTCAGGCCAATTCGCTGCACTCTAGCACGGAGCCTCCCCATGTCCAATCGCCTCCAGGGCAAGCGCGCCCTCGTCACCGCCGCGGGCCAGGGAATGGGGCGCGCCGCGGTCCTCGCCTTCGCGCGCGAGGGTGCGAGCGTCCTCGCGACGGACCGCGACGTGAAGCTCCTCGCGCAGTACGAAAGGGCCTCCGGCGTGGCCGCCTCGCGCCTGGACGTGACCGACGAGAGGGAAGTCGCCGAATTCGTGGACGCCACGGGCGCGGTGGACATCCTCTTCAATTGCGCGGGATGGGTGCACCAGGGCTCGATCCTCGAGTGCACGCCCGACGACTGGGACCGCAGCTTCGCGATCAACGTGCGCAGCCAGTTCACCCTGTGCAAGCACATGATCCCGAAGATGGCCGCCGCGGGCGGGGGCGTGATCCTCAACATGGCCTCGGTGCTGGGCACGGAGAAGGCGGCCCCCAATCGCGTCGCCTACGCCGCGAGCAAGGCGGCTGTCGCCGGGCTCACCCGCGCGCTCGCGATCGACCACGTGAAGCAGAATATCCGCGTGAATTGCGTCTGCCCCGGCACGGTCGACACGCCCTCCCTGGGGGATCGAATCAACGCCTTCGCCGACCCGGTGCAGGCGCGCAAGGACTTCGTGGGCCGCCAGGCCATGGGACGGCTCGCCACGGCGGAGGAGATCGCCGAGACCTTCGTCTACCTCGTCTCCGACGAGTCGTCGTTCATGACCGGGCAGGCCATATTTGTCGATGGAGGCATGAGTCTTTAAACTCCGTCGTTCCCTGGGAAACGCACCGGAGAAGAATAATGAAGCTGCTGCGCTACGGCCCGCCCGGCCGCGAGAAGCCGGGCCTCGCGGACAAGGACGGCAACGTCCGCGACCTCTCGAAGGTGATCACGCAGATCGACGACGCGATGCTGGCGCCGCGAAACCTCGCGCGCCTCGCGCGCGTGAAGCCGGAGACGTTGCCGGTGGTGCGCGGCAACCCGCGCCTGGGCGTGCCCTACGCGGGCATCAGCAAGTTCGTCGCGGTGGGCCTGAACTACAGCGACCACGCCGCGGAATCGAACATGCCGATCCCGAAGGAGCCGATCCTCTTCATGAAGGCGACGACTTGCCTTACCGGACCCAACGACGACGTGATCCAGCCGCGCGGATCCACGAAGCTCGACTGGGAGGTGGAGCTGGGCATCGTGATCGGGACGAAGGCGCAGTACGTGCCCGAGTCCAAGGCGCTCGACCACGTGGCCGGCTATTGCGTGGTGAACGACGTCTCCGAGCGCGACTTCCAGCTCGAGCGCGGCAGCCAGTGGGACCGCGGCAAGGGCTGCGACACCTTCGGACCGGTGGGCCCGTACCTTGTCACCACCGACGAGGTCGCCGATCCCCAGACGCTCGACATGTGGCTCGACGTGAACGGCGAGAAGCGCCAGCGCGGCAACACGCGCACCATGGTCTTCGGCTGCGCGCACCTCGTCTCCTACATCAGCCAGTTCATGACGCTCCTGCCCGGCGACATCATCACCACCGGGACACCTCCGGGAGTGGGCCTGGGCATGAAGCCGCCCCAATACCTGAAGGTGGGCGACGTCGTGACGCTCGGGATCCAGGGCCTGGGCGAGCAGCGCCAGAAGATCGTCGCGTACTCGCGCTAGGCCCCGCCCGCGGGGATCAGGCGTCGCCGGCGGCGCGGCGGCGGTCCGGGCTCCAATGCGCGGGGTCCAGGCGATACAGGCGGCGCAGCTTCTCGTAGACAGGCGCCTGCAGCGTGGCCATCTCGCGCGGCTTCTCGAAGAAGGTTTCCGAGACCGTCGCGACGAAATCGGCCTGCAAGCCGGAATCGACCTGCGCCGCGAATTCGCGGATCACGGCGTTACGCCCAGCGCCGCGCGCTCCGGCCGCCTCGAGGACATCCTCCCATGAGAGCACGACCGTCCCTCGCCGCGAGCTCGTGCCGGGCATTCCCGGATAGACGCGGATCCGCCGCACGTTCGGGAATATTTCGGTGCCGCGGTTCAACGCCAGCAGGCAGGCGTGCGCGGCGATCGCCACGCGGATCTCGTCGGTGATGCGCAGCCCGTCGAGACCGACGAAGCGCTTCTCCGAGACGAACACGCGCACGTGTTTCTCGAGCTGCCAGCGCAGGTCGCGTGGCAGCGACGCTGCATAAGGCACGTAGCGCTCGACCCACTCGCGCCATTGCGGCGGGAACGCGAGGGCGCGCAGCTTTTCGCGGCGGCGCTCGGCGAGCGCGGGCCGCACCAGGAACCATCCGGCAAGGCCGGCGCAGGCGAGGAAGGCCGTGAGCAGCATGGTCACTCCCTAGGCGATCAGCATGATGAGGAGCGCCAGCGCGGCGATCGCGAGGCCGATCGCGGCGATGTTGCCGTCGTTTCGCTCGCTCACGACGCGCCCTCCCAGCCCCCGCCCAACGCTCGCACGAGCCCTACGGTCGCCTGGTACTGCGCCGCGCGCACCTGCAGCGCCTGGCGCCGGTTGGCGAGCTCGCTGCGGCGCGCGTCGAGCAGCTCCAGCTGGCTCACGAGCCCGTTGCGGTAGCGCGAATTCGAGAGCGCCGTGCTGCGCGTGGCCGCCGTGACCGCCCTCGCCTGCGCATCGGCCTGGTCGGCGAGGATGCGCAGGGCCGAGAGCTGGTCCTCGACGTCCTGGAACGCCACCAGCACCTGCTCGCGATAGCGCGCGAGCGCCTCGTCGAGCTGCGCGTTGGCGCTTTCGATGCCCGCGCTGCGCCGTCCCCCATCGAAGATCGGGACGGCCAGGAGCGCGCTCACTCCCCACGCGCGCGAGGGCCACTTGAGCAGGTCACCCAGCTCGGTGGAGGCGAACCCGCCCGTCGCGGTGAGCGACAGGTCCGGGAACCAGGCCGCCTTGGCGACGCCCACGCGCTGCTGGGCGGCGAGCATGCCGCTTTCGGCGGCGGCCACGTCGGGGCGGCGCTCCAGCACCGCGCTGGGGACGCCGGGCGGGATCGCCGGCAGCGCGGTCTGCCACTGCGCCATGGGCATCTCGAAGCGCGACGACACGTCGCCCACGAGCACCGCGAGCGCGTGCTCGAGCTGCGAGCGGCGCAGGTCGAGGGCGAAGGCGTCCGACTCGGTGGCGGCGACTTCGGTTCGGGCGCGAGCCACGTCGAGCTCCGCGACATCGCCGGCGCGATAGCGCCTCTCGGTGAGGTCGAGCGTGTCGCGATAGGCCGACACGGTGCCGCGCACCAGCGCCCGTTCGTCGTCCAGCGCGCGCAAGGCAAGGTAGACCTGCGCGACCTCGGCCTGGACGAGAAGACGGGTCCCGCGCAGCAGCTCCTCGCGCGAGCGCGCGTCGAGGCGCGCAGCCTCGCTCGCGCGGGCGAGCTTGCCGAAGAGGTCGACCTCGTAGGAGAGATTCGCGCCGACGCTGCCGAAGGTGCGAGCCGGGCCCGACGTGTTGTCGACGATGCCGCCCAGACGCGACACGCCGGCCCCGGCGGTGAGCTGCGGCGCGCGATCGGCGTCCGTGATGCGCGCGAGGGCGCGGGCCTGCCGCAGCCGCGCCACGGCGACCTCGATGCCGGTGTTGCCGCGGTCCGCGCGCGCGACGAGGTCGTCGAGCACCGGGTCGTTGAACGCCTTCCACCATTCGCCGGCGGGTTGCACCGCCGCCGATTGCACCGCGCCCACGCGGGCTTCCTTGAAATTCGCGGGCGCCGCGGGGATGCGCGAGGTATCGATGGCGGGCACGCTCACGCATCCCGAGAGGACGAGCGCGGCGGCGAGCATTGTGAGTCTCATGGTCGTCAGTCCGAAGATCCGGCGAAGGCCTCGAGGTGCGGGGTCTCGCCATGTTGGGTGAGGGGCCGGTTGCCCGACGCGCCACGCAGCAGCACGTAGAACACCGGCGTGAGGAAGAGGCCGAAGGCGGTCACGCCGATCATTCCCGAGAAGACCGCCACGCCCATGGCCTGGCGCATCTCGGCGCCGGCGCCCGTGGCGAAGGCGAGCGGGACCACGCCCATCACGAAGGCCGCGGAGGTCATGAGGATGGGACGCAGCCGCAGGCGCGCCGCCTCGATCGCGGCTTGCAGCGGCGCGTGGCCGGCGAACTCCAGCTCGCGCGCGAACTCCACGATGAGGATCGCGTTCTTGGCCGACAGGCCCACCAGCACCATGAGGCCGATCTGCGTGAAGATATTGTTGTCGCCGTGCGTGAGCCACACGCCGGTGAGAGCGGCGAAGAGCGCCGTCGGCACGATGAGGAGGATGGACAGCGGCAGCGCGAGGCTCTCGTAGAGCGCTGCCAGCACCAGGAACACGAGCAGGATCGACAGCGGGAAGATCCAGGCCGCGGAATTGCCGGCCAGGATTTCCTGGTAGGTGAGCTCCGTCCACTCGAAACGCATCCCGGGCGGAAGCGTCTCCGCGGCGATTCTTTCGACGGCGGCCTGCGCCTGGCCCGAGGAAAATCCCGGGGCCGGGCGCCCGCTCACCTCCGCGGTGAGGAAGCCGTTGTAGCGCATCGCGCGTTCCGGGCCCGAGGCGGGCTTCACGTTGAGCAGCGCCGAGAGCGGCACCATTTCGCCGGAGTCCGAGCGCACCTTGAGCAGACCCACGTCCTCGGCCTTGGCGCGGAATGGCGCGTCGGCCTGCACGCGCACCGAGTACGTGCGCCCGAACTTGTTGAAGTCGTTCACGTAGAGGCTGCCGAGGTAGATCTGCATCGCGTCGAAGACCTCGGTCACGGGCACGCCCAGCTGGCGCGCCTTGGTCCGATCGATGTCGGCGTAGAGCTGCGGCACGTTCACCTGGAACCCGGAAAACACGCCGGCGAGCTCGGGCGCCTCGTAGGCCTTGCCCATGAATGCCTTCAGCGCCGCGTCCAGCGCGCCATAGCCCAGCGACGCGCGGTCCTCGATCTGCAGCTTGAAGCCGCCGGTGGTCCCCAGGCCCTGCACCGGCGGCGGCGGGAACATCGCGATGAACGCGTCGGGAATCGCGGCGTATTTCTGGTTCAGCTGCTGCGCGATCGCCGCGCCCGAAAGATCCTTGCCGCGGCGCTCGTCGAAGGGCTTCAGCGTGGCGAAGACGATCCCCGCGTTCGAGCTGTTGGTGAAACCGTTGATCGAGAGCCCCGGGAACGCGACC
>DATBEA010000221.1:0-3824 GCA_036276215.1 Usitatibacter sp. | reverse complement strand
CGCTCTAGGCAAGCTGGGAAAAGCCAGACGGCGATGCTGCCGTCACGAAGTGACGCTCGCCGCCGGCGCCTCGCGAGTGGCGTCCCGGTTGATCCGGCCGCGCACAAATCCGATGTGCTCCCTCAACACGTAGAGCTGGTCGGCGAAGGAGCCCGGCAACCGGCTCGCGATGACCCGCTCCTCGATCTCGTCCAGGCGCTTCAAGAGCTCCATGCGATGCTCCGGCGTGGTCTTCTCGAAGGCCTCGCGCTCGAGGGCCATCAGCTCGCCGTAGCGCTTGTAGATGCGCCCGCCCACCCGCCAGCGGTAAAGCCACGGCACCACCTTGAGTCCCGGAATCAGCAGCACGAGGATCGGCACGAGCAGGATGACCGTCCGGTCCACGAGGCTCGCGAGCCAATAGGGAAGGTGCCGGTAAGCGAAGCCCTTGCCCGAGCGGTAGTAGCGCGACGCGTCGTCGCTGATCTGGTATTCGTGCTGCAAGGGCGCGGGGAATTCACCCGCGCGCTGCATGAGCGTGGGCCGCCCATGGACCTCGCGCGCGGCTTCGATCAGCATGTCGGAAAGGGCCGGATGCAGGTCGGGGCGCGCGACGAGCTCCACGGTGGGTGCCACGAGCGTGAGCGGCTTTTCGGGCGTGTTCGTTCCCAGGTCGAGCGAGCCGGCCGGAAGCTCCAGCCGGGTGAGGTAGCGGAAGCGCCGCACGTAACCGTCGGCTTGAACGAAATCGAAGAGGCGCACTCCCGGCGCATGGATCAGCTCCCGCATGCTGGCCGCGGTGGCCGAATCGCCCATGAGGAAGGCGGCATCCGCTTTCCCGTGGAGGAGCGCATCCTCGGCGTCCTCCCCGTCGAGATCGAGGAGCCGCGTCGGCCCCTTCGGTTCGATCCCGTTGGCATGAAGAAGAGTCTCGGCGAGCGCGCGCGTTCCGCTTCCCGGTCCTCCGACGGCGATCCGCCTGCCGCGGAGCTCCGAAAGGCGCTCGATGGGCCGCGGGGCGCGATAGAAGACCAGCACCGGCTCGTAGAACACGCTGCCCAGCGAGACGAGGTTGCTCGCGTCGCCGAGGTCGGCGAGGCCGCCCTGTACGAATCCCACGTCGGCGTCGAAGGTCGAATCGCCCAGGCGCTTGAGGTTCTCCAGCGAGCCTTGCGAGGGGAGGACACGCAACGTCACGCCTTCGCGCGCAAGGATCTTCTTGTAGCGCTCGGAGGTCGACTGGAAAACGCTTCCCTGCGGGCCGCTCGTGATGACGATGGTGTCGGGCGGGGCCGGCCGCACAAACTTGTAGGCGATCCAGAAGCCGGCCGCGACGAGCAGCAGATACGGACCGAGCGTGAGGGCGAGGTCGCGCCAGGAGATCACACGGTGCGGCGCGAAGCCTCCCATGGTCACGCGCGCCCGACGGCCTCGGCGATTCGAGCGCGCATCGCCTCGTCGGGCATGCGCCCGTATCCGCCGGCCATGTTGTCGCGGGTGTGCTCGGGCTTGGCGCTCGCGGGAATCGCGCACGTCATCGCCGGGTGGGAGACGATGAACTTGAGCATGAGCTGCGCCCAGCTCGCGCAGTCGATCTCCGCGGCCCAGGGCGGCAGGGCCTTGCCGCGAAGGCGCCGGAACATGTCGCCGCCGGCGAAGGGGCGGTTGGCGATCACGGCCACGCCCTTGTCGCGGCAAAGGGGCAGCAGGCGCTGCTCGGCATCGCGCTCCGCCACCGAATAGTTGATCTGCACGAAGTCCACGGGACGCCGCGAGATTACCTTGGCCACGGCATCGGCGCCGCTCGCCGTGTAGTGCGTGACGCCCACGTAGCGCACCAGGCCTTCCTTCTTCCAGCCGGCGAGCGTGTCCAGGTGCGTGTCCACGTCGAGGAGGTTGTGCACCTGCATGAGGTCGCACACCTTCACGCGCAGCTTCCTCATCGAGTCGCGCATCTGGCGGATGCCTTCGTCCTTGCCGCTCGTCCAGACCTTGGTGGCGATGAAGGGCCTGGCGGGAACGCCGAGGGCGGCCACCAGCTCTCCGGCGACTTCCTCGGAGCGCCCGTACATGGGCGACGAGTCGATCATGCGTCCGCCCATCTGCGCGAAGACCCGCAGCACATCTTCGAGCGGCGCGCGTTCGACGGCTCCTCCCACGTCGAACGTCTGCCACGTGCCGATGCCGATCACGGGCAGGGTCTCGCCGGTCGCCGGAATCGCGCGCTGGTGCATCGTGCCGGATGGCGGCGATGCGGCACCCGAGTCGCGGGCCGACGCCATCGCGAGGCCCGCGGCCGCCATGCCGATGCGCCTCAGCGCGTCGCGCCGGCCGATGTCGTGCATCCTCATCTCCACGTGTCCTCCTCGGAAAATCCCAGCTCGCGGAATTCCTCCGCGCGCAGGTGCGCCTCGTTGGCGCAGTAGAACTCGTCCAGCTGCGGCGGGCGAACGCTCGTGCCCGCGAGCATCGCGTGCACCTGGCCGCGGTGGTGGATGTCGTGCTGGAAGAGGTGCGCGAGGATGCGCTCCACGCTGTCGCGCACCACGCCTTCGCGGCGCGGCAGGACGACGGGCATCCGCATCTTGCCGGCGTCGAGCGCGTCGCAAAATGCGACCAGCCGCGCATCGGCTTCGTGCTGCGCGCGCGAGAGCTCGCGACAGGTGTCGAACGGCTCCTCGGGATCGAAATGCCGCCCGGGATTCTCCGCGGGCGCCTGGCCCGCGAGGCTGCGCTCGAGGATCTCCAGGTAGAACCAGTCCACCGTGAGGATGTGGTTCAGGGTCGCCTTGATCGAGGGAAAGAAGCTCGCGCGGGGCGCGAGGAATTCCTCCTGCGAAAGGCGGCAGCAGGCGGCGAGCAGCCGGTGGTTCGCCCAGGCGTTGTTGCGCGCCTCGGCGGCGAAATGGCGCTCGAGCGACGGGGTGCGTGTAGTAAAGTCCGCTTCCACGATTGCGAGATTACCCCAAGCCTTGCCCCGGTCCCTTCGCCACATCCTCTCCCTGGACGACTTCGAGCGCGCGGCTCGGCGCCACCTGCCGCGGCCGGTGTTCGCCTACGTGTCGGGTGCCGTCGAGGACAACGCTTCCTTCAAGGACAACCGCGCCGCGCTGGACCAATGGGGCTTCGTTCCGCGGGTGCTCGTGGACGTCTCGAAGCGCTCGACCGCGGCCTCGATCCTGGGCCGGGAATGGCCGGTGCCCTTCGGCATCGCCCCCATGGGCATCAGCGCGCTTTCGGCCTATCGCGGCGATCTCGTGCTCGCGCGGGCGGCGCGCAAGGCTGGCATTCCGATGATCATGAGCGGCTCGTCGTTGATCCGCCTCGAGGAGGTCGCGCGCGAGAATCCGGATGCGTGGTTCCAGGCATACCTGCCCGGGGACATCGCGCGCATCGCGCCGCTCGTCGATCGCGTGGCCGCGGCGGGATTCGGCACGCTGCTCGTGACCGTCGACACGTGCGTGCTCTCCAACCGTGAGAACAACATCCGCGCGGGTTTCTCCACGCCGCTTCGGCCGAGCCTTCGCCTCGCGTGGGACGGCATCACGCATCCGCGCTGGTTCTTCGGCAACGCGCTGCGCACGCTCGCCAAGCACGGAATGCCGCACTTCGAGAACTCGTTCGCCGAGCGCGGCGCTCCGATCCTGTCGCGCAACGTCGAGCGCGATTTCACCCAGCGCGACCATCTCGATTGGACGCACCTGGCGCGCATCCGCGAGCGATGGAAGGGCAAGCTTTTGGTGAAGGGCGTGATCTCTCCGGAGGACGCGCGGCTCGCGCGCGAGCACGGCGTGGACGGCATCATCGCGTCGAACCACGGCGGCCGGCAGCTCGATGGCACGGTG
>DATBEA010000220.1:0-6208 GCA_036276215.1 Usitatibacter sp. | reverse complement strand
CCGCGCGCAGACCGGGATCTCGGCGTTCTAGTGCACTTCCTCCGAGGGTAGGAAGCCCGGCGGGAGCGACAGGGTCTCGATCCCCTCCTCGCGCAGGTCGTCGGCTTCCTCGGCGGTCGCGTGGCCGCGGATGTTGCGCGTCTCTTCTTCCTTGTAGTGGATGCGCCGGGCGATCTCGGCGAACTGGCGCCCGACGTCCTCGGTGTTGGCGAGGATGAGCCCGCGCAGCTGGGCGAGCGCTTCGCGCCGCGCCGTCGCACCGGTATCGGGCGTGGGCGGGGCGACCTGGCCCGTGTGCACGTGCGGCGCCGAGGGAAGCTTGCGGATCTCGCTGCTCGCGCACGCAGGGCATTGCAGGCGCCCGTCGGCGGCCTGCTCCTCGCATGCCTGCGCCGAGGCGAACCAGCCCTCGAAGCAATGGCCTCTCCCGCAGCCCAGTTGGTAGACGATCATGGAATCAAGGTGGGGGTTTGCCGGGCATTTTCAACCCAGGGCGCGGCCTCGCGGGCGAGCTTGTCCACCGCCGCCGAGCACGCCACCTGGTGGCGCTTCACGTAGTCCTCGTGGTTGCGCTCCACGACGCCCAGGTCGTACACGTAGTTCACCATGAGGCCATAGGACTGGGCCATGCCTCGCTCGGACGGATCGGCCATCCAGTCGATGCGCTCGAGGCGCGCGCCGTTGCCCAGGTGGAACCTCGCCACGGGATCGATCGAATGGCCGCCGCTGAATCCGCGCGTGAGGTACCAGGCCGCGAGCCGCTCGAGCTTGTGCCGCCCCTCGTCCGAGGCTTGCGCGAGCTCGCCGGCCTGGGCCGCGCCGAGGCTCGCCGACACCCAGGCGCGAAAGCCGGGCACCGGGGAGATCGTCGCGAAGAGCTTGATGTTGGGAAGCTCCGCGTGCAGGTCCTCGGCCACCTGCTTGATGAGGAAATTCCCGAACGAGATGCCGCGCAGCCCCGGCTGGCAGCTCGTGATCGAATAGAACACGGCGCAGCGCATCTTGCGCGCGTCGCCCACGGCGCTTTCCTGGGCGAGGATCGGGCCGACAAGGACGGGAAGCTCGTCCACGAACGCCACCTCGACGAAGATGAGCGGCTCGTCGGCGAGCGCGGGATGGAAGAACGCGAGGCAGCGCCGGTCGCGCTCCAGGCGGCGCTTCAGGTCCGGGAAACCCGCGATCGGATGCACCGCCTCGTAGGTGATGAGCTTCTCGAGGATGGCGGCGGGCGTGTTCCAGTCGATGCGGCGAAGCTCGAGGAAGCCGCGGTTGAACCACGACGCGAGGAGATGCGTGAGGTCCTGGTCGATCGCGGCGAGGCCGGGATGGTTCCTGAGCAGGCCGAGGAGCTCGCGGCGCAGCTCGAGGAGCGCCGCCGTGCCCCCGGCGGCCATGTTCATGCGGCGGAAGACCTCCTGGCGCGCGGGCTCCGTCGCACGCTGCAGCGCCGCGAGGTTGGCCGCGTCCGGCGCGGCGTGGTAGGACACCGCGGCCTGCAGGACGGCCGTGGGGTCGGGCGCGAAGTCGCGGGCGAGGCGCTCGAAGAAATGCAGCCGTCCCGCGTCGTCGAGCCCGCGGTAGAGCGCCACGGCGCGGCGCGCGAGGACCGCGCCCGTCGCCTCGCCGCGCTCGGAGATCAGCGTTCGCAGCAGGCTCGCAAGGCGGTCGGCGCGCCGCGTCCCGCGCGCGCGTCCCAACCCGGACGCGAGCGAGCCCACGATGCGATTCACGAGCGTCATGGCGGTCATCCCTGGCTCCCGAAGCGCTCCCGCAGCACGTTCTTCTGCACCTTGCCCATGGCGTTGCGCGGCAGCTCCTCGATCACGTGGACCCGCTTGGGCACCTTGAAGTTCGCGAGCTTCGCCTTCAGCGCCTTGATCACTTCCTGCTCCGTGGGGGCCTTCACGTCGTGGCTCGGCACGATCACGGCGGTCACCGCCTCGCCGAAGTCGGGATGGGGCACGCCCACGACGGCGGACTCGAGCACCCCGGGCATCTCGTCGAGCACCAGCTCGATTTCCTTGGGATAGACGTTGTACCCGCCGCTGATGATGAGGTCCTTGGAGCGTCCCGCGATGGTGAGGTAGCCGTCGGGCGAAAGGCTTCCCATGTCGCCGGTGCGGAAAAACCCCTCGGGCGTGAATTCCTCGCGGTTACGCTCGGGCATGCGCCAGTAGCCGGAGAAGACGTTGGGGCCGCGGACCTGCACATGGCCGATGGTGCCTGGGACGACCGCGGCATCCTCGTCGTCCACGACGCGCACCTCGGTCCCCGGAAGCGCGGGCCCCACGGACCCCGCGCGGCGCTCGCCTTCCAGCGGGTTGGAGGTGAGCATCCCGGTCTCGGTCATGCCGTAGCGCTCGAGGATCCGGTGGCCGGTTCGCGACTCGAACTGCTCGTGGGTCTCGGCGAGGAGGGGCGCCGAGCCCGAGACGAAGAGGCGCATCGTCGCGCACGCCTGCCGGTCCAGCGAGGCCTCCGCGAGGAGGCGCGTGTAGAAGGTGGGCACGCCCATGAACACGGTGGATGCGCGCATCTCCTCGACGGCACGGCGCGCATCGAACTTCGCGTGGAAGCGCATTCCGCTCCCGTTCATCAGCACGCAATGACTCGCCACGAAGAGCCCGTGCACGTGGAAGAGCGGCAGCATGTGGATCAGCACGTCGTCGGGCCGGAAGCCCCAGGCCCGGTGCAGCACCTGGGCGTTGGACGCGAGGTTGCGGTGCGAGATCATCGCGCCCTTGGAGCGGCCCGTGGTGCCCGAGGTGTAGAGGATCGCCGCCAGGTCGTCGCCCGAGCGGGGTACGGTGGCGAAGCGCGTCGCGGCGCCGCGCGCGCCGTCCATGAGCGTGCCGCCGCCGCGATGGTCGAGCGTGAGCACGTGGCGCACGCCCAGGCGCTCGGCGAGCGGGCGCATCCAGACCTGCGTGCCGGTGCGCGCGACCACGGCCGCGGGCTGTGCGTCGCCCAGGAAATAGGCGACCTCCGCCTCCTGGTAGGCGCTGTTGAGCGGGAGGTAGACCAGCCCCGCGCGCAGGCACGCGAGGTAGAGGAGCAGCGCCTCGGGCGATTTCTCGACCTGCACCGCGATGCGTTCGCCGGGCGCGATCCCGAGCGAGGCGAGGAACGACGCGAGTCGCGCCACGCCCGCCTCGGCTTCTTCATAGCGCAGCGTCGCCGCGGGCTCGAGCCAGAGAAGGGGCTGGCTGCGGTCGCGCGGGAAGCGCGAGGCGAAGAGCTCGTAGAGGTTCTCGCTCATGTCGTTCCGGGAATGATGCCCAGCTTCAGCTCCTCGTCGGCCACGCCGGCCGCGGAATAATCGTCGAAATCGGCCGACGTGTCGCGGCTCTCGCCCAGGATCGCCGCCACCGCCGAGCCGGGAAGCACCTGGATGTCGGCGCCGTAGACGCTCGCCACGCGTGAAGCCGGCGCCGCGAGCGCGACGTAGACTCCGCCGCCGGCCTTCCCCAGGATCGTGAGCCCCACCCGCGTTCCGCGCGCGCCGAGCACGGCCAGCGCGAACGCCATGTCCACGATGAACTCCGTGAGCACGATGCGCTCGTCCTCCAGGCGTGGCGCATGGCTCGCGCAATCCAGCAGCACTTCCAGGCGCGGCGGGGGCGCGTCGGTCATCTTCCAGATCACCTCGGCGAGCCGCCAGGCGCGCGCCGCGTCGAGCGGGCTCGGCCCCACGATGCCGGCGAGCGCTTCGGCCTCGCCGCCGCGCGTGCCGCGGCCCACGATGAGGCCATCGCCCTCGCGTGCCTCGTAGCCCCCGGGATAGATCTTCTCCAGATCGCGGCGTCGAACCGCTTCCGCGGGCCCGGGTGGGGAGCCCTTGGGAAGCCGTTCGCCCAGGCCCTCGTGGCGCGCACGAAGCTCCGCCTTCACGTCCTGCGGCGGGGCGAGCGCTTGCGAAAGCCATGCCGCCAGGTCGTCGCCCGGGCGCCAGAGGCTGTTGGCCGCGCTCGCCCGCACGCGGGCCGCCGGCGAAAGCGCCGCGATCGCCATCGCGCGGAATGTCTCGTCGAGCGGGTCCATGCCGTTGGCCGAGGCGATGACGGAGGGGCCCGACATGGCGAGCTGGGTGTCCTCCTGGAATAGCCGGCGCCGCGCGAGATGCGCGACGAGGCTCGCACCCCCGTAGCAGTTGCGTCCGAGGAGCACCGCGATGCGCGCCCCGGCGAGCACGGCCTCGAGCCCCGCGCGGTAGAGCGTGCGGAAGGCGCCCAGCGCGGCGAGGCCTTCGGAGACCCGCGCGCCGGCCGAATCGAGGAAGAGGACGAGACCCGAGCCCTCGCGCGCGGCCACGGAAAAGAGCGCCGCGAGGCGCTGGCATTCGAGCGCGCCGAGCGAGCCGCTCGCGACGCGGTTCTCGACAAGCCCTACGCGCAGCACCCGGCCCGCGAGCCTTCCCCGGCCCAGGGTGAGGTTGCCCGTGGGCGGCTCGACGCGCTCGAGCTCGACGGCCGCCGCGAGCGCCACGGCGAGGGGCTGGGACACGGCCGTGCTCAAAGGGCCTCCGCCACGAGCCGGATGGGATGCACCGCCTTCCTGTCGCTGCCGTGGGCGATCTGCTGGCGGCAGCTCGTTCCCGCGGCGGCGATCGCGGCGCCGGCGCCCGCCGCGCGCACCGAAGGCAGGAGCGAGATCTCGGCCATCTTCATCGACACGTCGTAGTGGCCCTTCTCGTGCCCGAAGGCCCCGGCCATCCCGCAGCATCCCGATTCGATCGCCCGCACGCTCGCGCCGGGAATCGCCGCGAGGAGCTCCAGCGTCGCGCCGAACGTCCCGAATGCCTTCTGGTGGCAATGGCCGTGCACGTGGATCTCGCGCGCCGCCGCGCTCTTCCATGCCGGCGCGAGGCGCTTGTCGGCGAGGCCGCGCGCGAGGTACTCGTCGGCCAGCGTCACCCGCGCGAGCAGGGCCGCGCGCGAATCGCCCGGGAAGAGCGCCTCGTACTCGTCGCGGAAGCTGTACACGCACGAAGGCTCGAGGCCGACGACCGGCGTGCCGGACTCGAGGTACGGCGCGAGCGCCTCGACCGTGCGCCTCGCCTCCGCGCGAGCCTCGTCGACCATCCCGGCCGTGAGATAGGTCCTGCCGCAGCAAAGCGGGCGCGTCCCCTCTCCTGCAACGATCACGCGGTGGCCGGTCGCCTCGAGCACGCGCGCCGCGGCCTCCAGGTTCTCGGGCTCGAGCCAGTTGTTGAACGTGTCGGCAAAGATCACCACGTCGCGGGCGCCCGCCGCCGGCGCGCGGCTTCGCGATGTCCACGCCTGCCGCCACACGGGCAGCGGGCGGCGCCGGTCGAAGCCGAGCGCTTCGACGACGGCGCCGGAACCCGGCAAGCGAAGCGCCACGTTGGCGAGGGGCTGGAGCCGCGCGGCCCACGGCGCGTAGCGCGGCATGTATCCCACGAGCCGGTCGCGCGCGCTCAGCCCGTGGCGGCGCTTGTAGCGCGCCATGAATTCCACTTTCATGCGCGCCATGTCCACGCCCGTCGGGCACTCGCGCTTGCAGCCCTTGCAGGACACGCACAGGTCGAGCGCGCCGCGCACCGCCTCCTCGGCCGCGTCCTCGCTGCCCAGCTGGCCGGAAAGCGCCAGGCGCAGCGTGTTCGCGCGGCCGCGCGTGAGGTCACGCTCGTCGCGCGTCGCGCGGTAGCTCGGGCACATAGTGCCCGCGTCGAACTTGCGGCAATGCCCGTTGTTGGTGCACATCTCGACCGCGCCCGCGAAGCCGCCCCATGCCGACCAGTCGAGGATCGACTCGCGCGGCGGCTGCTTGTACGCGGGCCCGTAGCGCATGAGCGTGCGGTCGTCCTGGCGCGGCGGGTTCACGATCTTGCCGGGATTCATCACGCCGGCCGGATCGAACCACGATTTCACCTCGGCGAGGCACGCCGTGAGGCGCGGGCCGAAGAAAGGCGCGATCCACTGCGAGCGCACGAGGCCGTCGCCGTGCTCGCCCGAATAGGCGCCCTTGTAGCGGCGCACCAGGTCGGCCGCCTCCTCGGCGATCGCGCGCATGCGAACCGCCCCGTCGCCCTTCATGTTGAGCACCGGCCGCACGTGCAGGCATCCGACCGAGGCGTGCGCATACCAGGTGCCCTCGGTGCCGTGCCTGCGGAAGACCTCCGTGAGCGCGCTCGTGTACTCGCCCAGGTGCTCGAGGGGCACCGCGCAGTCCTCGATGAAGGACACGG
>DATBEA010000219.1:0-5079 GCA_036276215.1 Usitatibacter sp. | reverse complement strand
CAATCACGCCGCCTTCTTCTCCTTCACCTTCGCCTTGTCGAAGCTGAACACGCCGTTCTTGGAATCGACGACGATCGAATCCTTCGGCGCGAACTTCCCTTCCAGGATCGCCTTCGAGAGCGGGTTCTCGAGTTGCTGCTGAATCGCCCTCTTTAGCGGCCGCGCCCCATACACAGGATCGAACCCCGCCTTGGCAAGTTCAGCCACAGCGGCATCCGAAACTTTGAGCTCCATCTCCATGGAAGCCACGCGCTTCTCGAGTTGTTTGAGTTGCACCCGAGCGATCGCGGCAATATTCGCCTCGTCCAGAGCATGGAACACCACAATCTCGTCGATACGGTTGATGAACTCGGGACGGAAATGGGTCTTTACCTCGCCCATCACCGCGAGCTTCACGACCTGGTAGTCCTGGTCGGCCATCTGCTGGATCATTTGCGACCCGAGATTCGAGGTCATGATGAGAACCGTGTTCTTGAAGTTCACGGTGCGCCCCTGCCCATCCGTGAGGCGCCCATCGTCCAGCACCTGCAATAGAACGTTGAAAACGTCCGGGTGCGCCTTCTCGATCTCGTCGAGGAGGATCACGCAGTAGGGCTTGCGGCGCACGATCTCGGTGAGATGCCCGCCCTCCTCGTAGCCGACATATCCCGGAGGCGCGCCGATCAAGCGAGCGACCGAGTGCTTCTCCATGTACTCGGACATGTCGATGCGCACGAGGTGGTCTTCCGAATCGAACAGGAATTCCGCGAGCGCCTTTGAAAGCTCGGTCTTGCCGACACCCGTGGGTCCGAGGAAGAGGAACGAGCCGTAAGGCCTGTTCGGGTCGGACAACCCCGCGCGCGAACGCCGAATCGCATCGGAGACCAACCGCACGGCCTCGTCCTGGCCCACTACGCGCTGATGAAGACGATCCTCCATCAACAATAGCTTCGCCCGCTCGCCCTGCATCATCTTGGAGACCGGGATGCCGGTAGAGCGCGACACGACCTCGGCGATCTCTTCCACGCCCACCTGCGTGCGCAGCAGCTTGTTGGCGCCGTCGCCCGAAGGCGCGGCCTCGGCGTCCTTGATCTGCTTCTCGAGCGCCGGGATCTTCCCGTACTGGAGCTCGCTCATCTTCTGCCAGTCGCCCTTCCTCTTGAACTCCTCGAGCTGGAGCTTGGCCTTCTCGAGCTCCTCCTTGATGTGCGCCGAGCCCTGCACGCGCGCCTTCTCGGCCTTCCACACTTCCTCGAGGTCGGCGTAGTCCTTCTCGAGCCGCTTGATCTCGCTCTCGATGTGGTCGAGGCGCTTGCGGGAGGCCTCGTCCTTCTCTTTCTTCACGGCCTCGCGCTCGATCTTCAACTGGATGATGCGGCGGTCGAGGCGGTCCATCACCTCGGGCTTGGAGTCGATCTCCATCTTGATGCGCGAGGCGGCCTCGTCGATGAGGTCGATCGCCTTGTCCGGGAGGAAGCGATCCGTGATGTAGCGCGACGATAGCTCCGCCGCCGCGACGATCGCGGGGTCGGTGATGACCACGCCGTGGTGCACCTCGTACTTCTCCTTCAAGCCCCGCAGGATCGCGATGGTGTCCTCGGCGCTCGGCTCCTCGACCATCACCTTCTGGAAGCGCCGCTCGAGGGCCGCGTCCTTCTCGATGTACTTGCGGTACTCGTCCAGCGTCGTCGCCCCCACGCAGTGCAATTCGCCGCGGGAGAGCGCGGGCTTCAGCATGTTGCCGGCGTCCATGGCGCCCTCGGCCTTGCCGGCGCCCACCATGGTGTGGATCTCGTCGATGAAGACGATGGTCCGGCCCTCGTCCTGGGCAAGCTCCTTCAACACGTTCTTCAGGCGCTCCTCGAATTCCCCGCGATATTTCGCGCCGGCGATGAGCATGCCCATGTCGAGCGAGAGCACGCGCTTGCCGCGAAGGCCCTCGGGCACCTCGTCGTTGATGATCCTTTGCGCAAGGCCTTCGACGATCGCGGTCTTGCCCACGCCCGGCTCGCCGATCAACACGGGATTGTTCTTGGTGCGCCGCTGGAGCACCTGGATCACGCGGCGGATTTCCTCGTCGCGGCCGATGACCGGGTCGAGCTTGCCGCTGCGGGCGCGCTCGGTGAGGTCGATCGTGTATTTCTTGAGCGCCTCGCGCTGGCCTTCCGCGCCCTGGTCGTGCACGGTCTCGTTGCCGCGCACGGCTTGCACCGCGTTCTCGATGGCGGCCGCATTCGCGCCGTGCTGCTTGAGGAGGCGCCCCAGGTCGCCCTTGTCCTTCGCCGCCGCGAGCAGGAAAAGCTCCGACGAGATGAACTGGTCGTTCCGCTTCGTGGCTTCCTTCTCGGTGAGGTTGAGCAAATTATTCAGGTCGCGCGAGACCGTGATCTCGCCCCCCGTGCCCTCGACCTTGGGAAGGCGCGAGATCGATTCCTCGAGCGCTTTCCTGAGCGGCGCCACGTTCACCCCGGCGCGCTGCAGGAGCGACGAAGTGCCCCCGTCTTCCTGGGCCAGGAGCGCCAGCATGAGGTGCTGGGGCTCGATGAATCCGTTGTCGTGCGCGAGCGCCTGGCTCTGCGCGTCGGCCAGGGCCTGCTGGAACTTGGTGGTCAGCTTGTCGATTCTCATCGGGTCATCCTCGCGAGTCCCCCCGGGGGCACCCATGCCCCTGAAATGGCGGTATTTTCCGCCGTTTCAAGCATGTTATCCTGACCCTCCCATGCCGGATGCGTTCCACGCCCTCGAGGAAGCCGTCACACGGGACGTGACGCGCGCGCTCGCCGAGGATGTCGGCTCAGGCGACCTCACCGCCCGCCTCGTTCCCTCCGACCGCACCGCCAACGCGCGCCTCCTCACCCGCCAGGACGGCGTCCTCTGCGGCACCGAGTGGTTCAACCGCACTTTCGAGGAACTCGACCCCGACGTCGAGATCTTCTGGCACCACCAGGACGGCGACGACATCGTGGCGGGCAGCTCGCTCTGCGAGCTCGAAGGCTCCGCGCGCGCCATGCTCACGGCCGAGCGCACCGCCATCAATTTCGTGCAGTTGCTCTCCGGCATCGCCACCCGCACCCGCGTCTTCGTGCGCGCCATCGAGGGCACCCGCGCCCGCATCCTCGACACCCGCAAGACGCTGCCGGGCCTTCGCATCGCGCAGAAATACGCCGTGGCCACGGGCGGGGGCACCAACAACCGGATCGGCCTCTACGACGGCATCCTCATCAAGGAAAACCACATCCACGCGGCCGGCGGCCTGGCGGAAGCGATCCGCACCGCGGCGCATGGCATCGATCCCGCCATGATGCTCCAGGTCGAGGTGGAAACGCTCGACCAGCTTCGCGAAGCGCTCGGCGCCGGGGCGAAACAAGTCCTCCTCGACAATTTCGACCTCGCGAAGATGCGCGAAGCGGTGAAGATCTCAGCCGGCCGCGCGGAACTCGAAGCCTCGGGCGGCGTCACGCTGGAGACCATTCGCGCGATCGCCGAAACCGGCGTCGACCGCATCTCCTTGGGCTCCATCACGAAGGACGTGCAAGCCCTCGACCTTTCCATGCGATTCATCCATCCCACCTGACGCCGTTCCCGCGAAGCGGGAACCCACCCAAGGAAACGTATGCGTTTGCTCCTCGCCTTCATCGCCGCCCTAGCCATGTCGGGTTGTGCCACCACCACCGCGACCGGAAACGATCCCCGCGATCCATGGGAAGGCCTCAACCGCCAGACCTTCGCCTTCAACGACACGCTCGACAAGGCGGTGATGAAGCCCATCGCGCAGGGCTACCAGAAGGTCACGCCGGCCTTCGCACAGGAAGGCGTGAACAATTTCTACAGCAACCTCGAGGACATCGGCACGGGGCTCAACAACTTCCTGCAAGGCAAGTTCATGGAAGGCACCTCGGATGCCGGCCGCTTCGCCGTGAACTCCGTGCTGGGCGTGTTCGGCCTCTGGGACGTCGCAACACCCATGGGGCTGGAGAAGCACGACGAGGATTTCGGCCAGACGCTGGGATGGTGGGGCGTGCCCTCGGGCCCGTATTTCGTCATCCCGCTCCTGGGGCCCAGCACCGCGCGCGATGCGCCCGCCCGTGTCGTGGACCCGAGCTGGTACTACCCGCGCTTCATCGAGAACGACCGCGAATATTGGGCCTGGTGGGGCTTCGACAAGGTGCGCACGCGCGCCAACCTCCTCAAGGCCGAGAACGTGCTCGACCAGGCGGCGCTCGACCGCTACACCTTCCTCCGCGACGCGTGGCTGCAGCGCCGCCGCAACCAGGTATTCGACGGCCATCCGCCGAAGGTGAAGGACGAGGACGAGTGACCCTCGGCTGGAAGCTCTTCCTCGTCTTCCTCGCCTTCCTCGCGGTGCTCACGACCGTCATCGTGATGACCTTCCGCGAGAGGAAACGCGGGCACACCATCGCGGTGGATGACCTCGCCGCGCAGCGCAACCAGGATGCGCGGGTGATGACGATCATCTTCAGCGCCATCGTGGGCGGCATGTTCCTCACCCTGCTGGTGGGCTGGCTCGTCTTCATGCCCCACTAGCGAGGCGGCAGGGGCTTACCCTCGGCGGCGGAAGATGACCGTCCCGGCGACCACGACGAGCACGACGGAGATCGTGATGACCACCACCCGGCCGCCCGGGCTCATGGACGAAAGCGTGGGGGCGAGGTTGGCACCGGTTGTGGTGAGGAAGGCGAGCGCGTCGCTGTCGTCGGGCAGCGGGCCGATGGTGGAGACCGCGCCCGTGGCGCTGTTGATCGTCACGAGGCGCGCGTTCGCGGGCGAGCCCCCGTTGGAGTTGATGGCGAGCAGGAGCCCCGAGGGCGAGAACGACATCGCGCTGATCTGCGTGGAGAAAGGCGCTCCCGTGAGGGGCGGCCCGACCTGGATCTCACCCGTGGCGAGGTCCACGTTGTCCAGCGTCCCGCTCGCGCCCTTCGTGGTCACGTAGATCATGTCGTTCGGGTCCACGGCGATGCCCGAGGGGCTGCCAGCGGAGTGCGGGCGGCCGATGCGCGTCACGGCTCCCGTCGAAAGGTCCACCGTCCCCAGCTGGGACGTGGTCTGCATCCACGTGTAGAGCGTGCCCTTCGAGTT
>DATBEA010000218.1:0-2994 GCA_036276215.1 Usitatibacter sp. | reverse complement strand
CGCTCACGGCGATCTTCGCCAAGATCGGGATCGCGGGCGTGGATTCGGACCTGGCCACGCTGATTCGCACGGCCGTGATCATCCTCGTGCTCGGGGCCTTCGTGTACGCGACGGGCAAATGGTCCGATCCGACCCAGCTCTCCGCGCGCACGTGGACGTTCCTCACCCTCTCGGGGCTTGCCACGGGTGCTTCCTGGGTGTGCTACTTCCGGGCGCTCAAGATCGGCCAGGCCTCGAAGGTGGCACCCGTGGACAAGCTCTCGGTGCTCCTCGTGGCGGTGTTCGCCTTCACCTTCCTCGGCGAGCGCCCCTCGTTGCACGAGTGGGCCGGCATCCTGCTCGTCGGCGCCGGCGTTCTCGTGCTCGCGCTCAAATAGGGGTCAGACCCCTTTTTCTGCCAGATGGAAAAAGGGGTCTGACCCCTATTTGTGGGAGACCTTCCAGATGGTCTTGCTGCCGTCGTCGGAGATGAGCAGGGAGCCGTCCTTCATCACCGCGACGCCGACGGGGCGGCCCCAGGCCTTGCCGTCCTGGGTCACGAGCCCGGTCATGAAGTCCACGTACTCGCCCGTGGCCTTGCCGTCCTTGAAGGGCAGGTAAACGACCTTGTAGCCGGTGCGCTGCGCGCGGTTCCACGAGCCGTGCATCGCGACGAAAGCGCCGCCACGCCACTCGGCGGGAAACTGTTCTGCGGTATAGAACGCGATGCCGAGCGGCGCCGAGTGCGCCTGCATCAGCACGTCGCCCACGGTGACCTTGTCCGCGAGGTCCGGGCGCTTGCTTTGCGGGCGCGCATCCTCGTGGCTGCCGTTGTAGAACCACGGCCAGCCGTAGAACTTGCCTTGCTCGACGTGGGTCGCGTACTCGAAGGGCGTGTTGTCGCCCAGCTGGTCGCGCTCGTTCACGACGCACCAGGGCGTCGAGGTGCCGGGCTGCATCGCCATGCCCGCGCAGTTGCGAAGCCCCGTCGCGTAGACCTTCATGTCCTTGCCCATCGGGTCCACCGTGAGGATGTCCGCGCGAAGCTCCTCGGAATCCCACGCGGCGCCGAGCGGCTCGTTGGGAATCCATTCCTTCACGCCCTTCACCTGGTGCGGCTTGGGCAGCTCCGCGGAGTGCGGCTCGGGAAACATGTCCTCGGCAGCGTTCGAGCCGGAGCCCACGGCGATGAAGAGGCGCTTGCCGTCGGGCGAAAAGGCGAGGTCCCGGGTCCAGTGGTGCGAGGAGGGCAGGCGCGCCACGATGACCTGCGCGCTGCCCGACGCCTTCGTCTCGCCGGGCTTGTACGCGAAGCGCACGACGCTGTTGCTGTTGCCGATGTAGACCCACTGCGGGTTGGCGCCCGGCGGATAGAAGGCGATGCCATAGGGCTGGTGCAGGCCCGAAGCGAAGACCTCGTGCTTGCCGTCGGGATGGAATACCAGCACCTGGTTCGCCATGCTGTCGGCCACGAAGACGTCGCCGTTGGGCGCCACGCGCATGGCCCGCGGGTTCTTGAGGCCTTCATGCGCGAAGGCTTCCACCGTGAAGCCGTCGGGAACGAGCGGCTTCGCGCCGCCGGGCATGGGCGCCACTTCCGTCGTGGCAGTCGTCGACGACGAGGACGGCGGCAGGTCCTGCACCGTGAGCATGCGCCGCACGCCGGGTTTGTCCGCCTTCCAGTCGCCGAACGCGGCCTGGCCCGTGAGGACCTGCGACTGGGCCAGGGCGCAAAACGGCAATAGTCCGGCGAGGACCGGGATGACGATGCGAGCCATGGAAAGCCTCCTATCGAAAAGCTTGCGCGATGATCTCGTAGGACTTGAGGCGATCGGCGCGATCGTAGGCGTCGGAGGCGATGATGAGCTCGTCCGCCCCGGTGAGGCGCACGATCTCGGACAGGCCTGCCGCAACCCGTACCGCTCCTCCGACCACCATGAGCGCCATGCGTTCAGCCACGGCGTAGCGCTCGCCGGGCGTCCAGATCGCGTCCATGTCGGTGACCGGCGGCGGCAGGGCCGTGCGCTCGTTGCGGATGATGCCGAGGAAGCGCTGGTACATGCTGGTGGCGAGGAACTCGGCGTGCTCGTCGGTCTCGGCGGCCAATGCCGGCACGCCCACCATCACGTACGGCGCGGCAAGCTGCTTCGAGGGCTTGAACTCGCGCCGGTAGATGGCGATGGCCTCGAGCAGGTCGCCGGGCGCGAAGTGCGAAGCGAAGGCATACGGGCGGCCGATCGCCGCCGCGAAATGCGCGCTCCACAGGCTCGATCCCAGGATCCAGATGGGCACCTCGATGCCCTCTCCCGGGATCGCCCTCACGGCCTGGCCCGGTTGCGCGGGATCGAAGTACGAGAGGAGCTCGGCCACCTGCACGTCGAACTCCTCGCCGCGCCCGCCGCGGCGCAGCGCGCGCATGGTGAGCGGGTCGGTTCCCGGCGCGCGCCCCAGGCCCAGGTCGATGCGCCCCGGATGAAGCGATTCGAGCGTGCCGACCTGCTCGGCCACCACCAGCGGCGCGTGGTTCGGCAGCATGATGCCGCCCGAGCCCACGCGGATCGTCTTCGTGTGGTCGGCGATGTGCGACATGAGCACGACGGTGGCCGAGCTCGCCACGCCCTCGATGTTGTGGTGCTCGGCGATCCAGTAGCGGTTGTAGCCCCACGCCTCGGCGGCCTTGGCGAGCGCGCGCGAGGTCTCGAAGGCGCCGGCGATCGTGCCGCCCTGGGGATAGGTCGCGAGGTCGAGGACGGAAAGCGGGGTGGCGGGTTTCATGGACGGAAATGAAAAACGGCAGCCGAGAGGCTGCCGTCGATGCTACTGCAAGCCTGGCGTTGCGATCAGGCGATCGGACGGATCTGGCAGGCCTGCTTGCCCTTGGGGCCGTCTTTCGTCTCGAACTCGACCTTCTGGTTCTCCTTGAGGGTCTTGAAGCCGCTGCCCTGGATCTCGGAGAAGTGGGCGAAGAGGTCCTCCCCGCCGCCATCGGGTTTGATGAAGCCGAAGCCCTTGGAG
>DATBEA010000217.1:0-2836 GCA_036276215.1 Usitatibacter sp. | reverse complement strand
CGCACGAAGCCTTCGGCGGTTTCCTCGGCCGACTGCCGCTTCCCGGTGGCGAGCTCGATCTCGCGCGCGAGGAGCTCGAACTTCTCGCGCACGACGCGCCCGTCCAGGGGCTCGTCGCCCCCGGGCCCGAAGACCTTCGGGAAGAAGGCCGGCTGGACCTTGCCGAGCATCACGTTGCAGTCGGTCACGGTCAGCGGTCCGCCGCGCCGGTAGCACGCGGGCCCCGGATTGGCGCCCGCGGAGTCCGGGCCCACGCGCTGGCGCTGCCCGTCGAAACCGAGGATCGATCCGCCGCCGGCCGCGATGGTGTGGATCGACATCATCGGCGCGCGCATGCGCACGCCCGCCACGAGCGTCTCGAACTCGCGCTCGAGCTCGCCCGCGTAGTGCGACACATCCGTGGACGTGCCCCCCATGTCGAAGCCGATCACCTTGCGGAAGCCCGCGGCCTCCGACGTGCGCACCATGCCGATGATCCCGCCCGCGGGACCGGAGAGGATCGAGTCCTTCCCCTGGAAGCGGCGCGCGTCGGTGAGGCCGCCGTTCGACTGCATGAACATGAGCCTCGCGCCCGGCAGGTCCTCCGCGACCTGGTCCACGTAGCGGCGAAGGATCGGCGAGAGGTAGGCGTCCACGACCGTGGTGTCGCCGCGCGAGACGATCTTCATGAGCGGCGAGACCACGTGGGATGCGGACACCTGCTCGAATCCCGCTTCCACGGCCAGGGCCGCCACGCGCGCCTCGTGGTCCGGGTAGCGGTACCCGTGCATGAGCACGATGGCAATGGTTCGGTAGCCCTCGGCGTAGGCGGCGGCGAGGTCGCGGCGCACGGCCGCCTCGTCGAGCGGCGTCACCGTCTCGCCGCCCGCGCTCATGCGCTCGTCCACCTCGACCACCTTGCGGTAGAGCAGCTCCGGCATGCGGATGTGGCGGTCGAAGATGCGCGGCCGGTTCTGGTAGGCGATGCGCAGCTGGTCGCGAAAGCCCCGCGTGATGAAGAGCACGGTGGGCTCGCCCTTGCGCTCGAGGAGCGCGTTGGTGGCGACCGTGGTCCCCATCTTGACCGCGCCGATGCGCTCCACAGGGATGGCCTGGCCGGCGCCTACGCCGAGCAGCTCGCGGATGCCCGCGATCGCCGCGTCGCGATAGCGCCCGGGATTTTCCGAGAGCAGCTTGTGGGTGACGATGGAGCCGTCGGGCTTGCGGGCGACGACGTCCGTGAACGTGCCGCCGCGGTCGATCCAGAACTGCCAGGCGCCGGTCATCGACGCTCGAGGATCTCTCGCGCCTCCGGTCCCAGGCGGGCCGCCCAGTCGCGCATGGCGATCGCGCCCTCGGCGCGCAGCCTCGCGGCGAGCGCGGGCGTCACGCGAGTGTCGATGGTCATGCCCTGCTCGCGCATGCGCGCGTAGTTGCGCTCGAGGCGATCGTCCAGCGCCTTCCACTGGCGCTCCTCGGTGCGGCGCCCCGCCTCCTCGAGCGCCGCGCGCAGCTTCGCGTCCAGGGCTTCCCATCGCTCCAGGCTCACCGTCGTGAAGCTGAGCGGGATCGCGTAGTCGATCTGGGTGAAATGCGGAAGGTGCTCCCAGAGCTTGCGCCCCGCGCCCCCGTCGCCCGACGAGAGCACTGCGTCGATCTGGCCGCTCGCAAGCAGCGGGCCCAGGTCGGCGAAGGACACCAGCCGCGCCTTCGCGCCCATGCGGTTGAAGACCTCGGTGCCGGCCCGGTCGTAGGTACGGATGTGCAGCGCGGCGATCGCCGGAAGCGAGTCGGCCGGGCCCTTGGTCCACAGGCCCGAAGGCGGCCACGGCGTCGTGAAGAGGAGCTTCTGGCGGTGCCGCGCGAATGCCGCCTCGTACGAGGGCTTCGCGGCGTCATAGAGAGCGCGCGCCCCCGCCACGCCCGAGGCGGCGAAGGGCAGCGACGACAGGGCGAAGACCGGCTCCTCGTCGCCCAGGGCGCCGCCGAAGGTATCGGCCATCGCGACCTTGCCCTGCTCGACGGCGTAGAGCTGCTCGCGCGACTTGTACCCGAGCTTCGCGTCGGGCATGGTCACGATCGACAGGTGCCCTTCGGTGAGGTCCGCCACCAGCTTCGCGAAATACTCGTCGCCCTCGCCCGGAAGGCTTGTCGCGGGATATTCGTTGGCGAGCGTCCACTGGTCAGGGTGCTCGTGGCCCCACGCGAGGGGCGCCAGGCACGAAACCCAGGCCAGGCCCGCGGCGATGAATTTCCTCATGGGCCCATTTTGACACGCACCCCGGCCTTTGCTAGTTTCCGCCCATACCCGGGAGGAAACCATGAAACGCCTGAAGGCCGCCGCCGCCGCGTTGTCGATCGCTTTCTGCGCCGCCGCATCCGCGCAGACCAAGTGGGACATGCCCACGCCGTACCCGCCGACCAACTTCCACACCGAGAACATCGCGCGGTTCGTGGCCGACGTCGAGAAGGCCACCGGGGGCAAGCTCGTGATCACCGTGCACTCGAACGCCTCGCTCTTCAAGGCGCCCGAGATCAAGCGCGCGGTGCAGGGCGGGCAGGCGCAGATGGGCGAGATCCTGATCTCGGGCTACTCCAACGAGGACCCGATCTTCGGCGTGGACTCGGTGCCGTTCCTCGCCACGAGCTACGCGGACGCCGCCAAGCTCTGGAAGGCCTCCCGCAAGGCGCTCGAGGAGCGCTTCGCGAAGCAGGTCCTCATGATCCTCTACTCGGTGCCGTGGCCTCCGCAGGGCATCTACTCGAGCAAGCCCATCGGGTCCATCGCGGACATGAAGGGCCTGAAGATGCGCACCTACAACCCGTACACCTCGCGCATCGCGGAGCTCGCCGGCGC
>DATBEA010000216.1:0-11845 GCA_036276215.1 Usitatibacter sp. | reverse complement strand
CGACGCCTCCGGCAACATCCTCATCGCGGATACGTATGTCCCGCGCCCGGTCATCTGGAAATTCAATCCGTCGACGGGCGACTTGACGATCCTGTACCTGGGCCTCGCCAACGCGCTCGCCATCGCGAAATCGGGAACGGCCTATTTCCGCGTCGCGGGTTCGATCTGGAAGCTGGTGGGCGCCAGCGCGACGCTGGTCGCCGGGTCCACGGCGACGGGATATGCGGACGGCACCGGTGCGGCCGCGCTCTTCGGCAATTCCGGCCATATCGCCGTGGACGATGCCGAGAACATCTACGTGGCGGATACAGACAGCGACACGGTTCGCCAGGTCACGCCGGCCGGTGTCGTGACCACCCTCGCCGGGAAGCAGGGCGTGGACGGGTTCGGCACCGGCCCCACGCCCCAGGTGCTCGACCATCCGTCAGGCGTGGCCGTAAGCGGCGTGAACCTCTTCATCAGCATGCCCTCCGCCGTGGGCGTGCTTCTCGACCGGCCCTGAGCTTCTTGCGCCAAGCTGAGGGCACCAAGGTGCCGAAAAGCACCAAGGTGCCGAAAATTCCTACAAGAAATGGGGCAAACACGGTAGCGCGCGGGTAGGCGCTTTGTTAGGATTTTGCTGCCATGATGCGATTGATCCTAGCGCTCGTCGCCTCGCTCCTCCTGGGAGCGTGTGGATCCATCGCCGTGGAGAGGCACGTGCTGGCAGCCGCCGGCGAGCCCGCGGTAAGCGATGAGATGGACTGCATGGCCGAGTGCCTGCAGGACACCACCGAGGACTGCGAGAGCTGCGCGGAGAGCTGCCTGAGGCAGGCGCCTTCCCCGGCGGTGGCCGCGATGCCCTGACGGGCGTCTAGGCGAGCGAGCTCCGCACCACTTCGCCGCCTTTCACGACGGCGGCGAGGCTCCTGCCGTCGTTGGCGAGGAGGCCGATGTCCTCCAGCGGGTCCCCCTCCACGACGATCAGGTCGGCATACGCGCCGGGCGCCACGCAGCCGATCCTGCCCTCCATCATCATCAGCGCCGCATTGTTCGAGGTCGCCTGCCGCAGCAGCTCGAGCGGCGTGAACACTTCCCGCCGCAGCGTGAACTCGCGGCACTGCTGGGTGTAGGTGAGGCCGAGCAGGTCCGTGCCGTAGCCCACCTTCACGCCGGCCTTGCGCATCTTGTCCAGGCCCGAGAGGGCGTCCTTGAACGCCACGCGCGCCTTCTCCAGGCTCTCCGGCGGGAAGCCGAGCTTCGCTCCGAGCTCCACCAGGGCGAAGACGATCACCATCGTGGGGACGATGTAGGAATCGCTCTTCGCCACGAAGCGCGCGGTATCGTCGTCGATGAGCGTGCCGTGCTCGATGGAGCGCACGCCAAATTCCACGCAGCGGCGCACGGCCGAAGCGGGATGGCAGTGCGCCGCCGCGTACGAGCGGCGCTCGGTGCATTCGCCCACGATGGCGCGGATCTCGTCCTCGCGATACTGGTTCATCCAGATGGGATCGGTGGGCGATGCGACCCCGCCCGAGCCCATGATCTTGATGCAGTGCGCGCCCTGGCGAAGCTCCTCGCGGGTGGCGCGCAGGCATTCGTCCACGCCGTCCGCGATCTTGCAGAAGCTGTTGAAGACGCCGCAGGAGCACATCGCCTTGTAGTCGGGCGCTTCCTCGACGCGGCGCAGGTCGCCGTGGCCGCCGGTCATCGAGAGCACCTTGCCGGAGTAGAAGTACCGCGGCGAGCGCACCAGGCCGTCGGCGATCGCCTTGGCGAGGGAGTAGTCGCCGCCGCCCACGTCGCGCACCGTCGTGAAGCCGCAATCGAGGGCCCAGCCCAGCATGCGCACCGCGTGCGCCGTCCGGTAGCCGGGGCCGAGCGACTCCACCTTGAACATATTCACGTCGCTCGCATAGGCGTGCATGTGCGCGTCGATCAAGCCCGGCATGAGCGTTCGGCCCTGCACGTCGATCACGCCGGCGCCCTTCGGTGCCTTCACCTTCCGTGAGACCTCTCGAATGGTGTCGCCTTCGACCAGGACGCTCATGCCCTCCTCGCAGTCCTCGCTCTTTCCGTCGAAGATGCGGGCGTTCCTGAAGATCAGCGTGGCCATGTATTCCTCCCGGCTGCCATCCTAGCTTATGATTGCCGACATGCCTGTCCGCTCGATCGCAGCGACACCCACTCCCGACGCCATCCACGAGGCGAAGGTCCACCTCGCCGCGGCGCTGCGCCTGGCGGTCTTCCACGAGCTGGATGAGGGCATCGACAACCACTTCACCGTCTCGGTCCCCGGCAGGCCCGGCCAGTATTTGATCCTGCCCTTCGGCCGCCACTGGTCGGAGGCCCGTGCGAGCGACATGATCGTCTTCGACGACCAGGGGCGCACGCTCGAGGGCAATGCGAAGTGCGAGCTTTCGGCGTGGTGCATCCACGCCCCGATCCACCGCATCAAGGGCGCGAACGTCGTTCTCCACACGCACCAGACGTGGGCCACGGCGCTCAACATGCTGAAGGACAACCGGCTGGTTCCGGCCACCCAGACGGCTGCTTTCCTCACGAGGCAGATCGCCTACGATGACGTCTACCAGGGCACGGCCGACTACCCCAACGAGGGCGAGCGGCTCGCCGCGATCATGGGCGACAAGGGCATCGTCTTCCTCAAGAACCACGGCGTGCTCGTCACCGGGGAGACCGTCGCCCAGGCGTATCGGCGGCTCTACAAGATCGAGCGCTGCTGCCGTACGCAGATCCTGGCGCTCTCCACCGGCAAGGAGCTCAACGTCCTCTCCGACGAGGTGGTCGCGGCGGTGAACGCCCCCGCGGAGCTCGAGAGCCACCCCGGCGAGGAACGAGACATCCTTTTCTTCGACGCCATGATGCGCATCCTCGATCGCGAGATGCCGGGGTTTCGTGAATAGCCTGCCCGCCTAATCGGCGAGGAGCCGGGGGCGCGTGCGCTTGATGAGCGTGGCGGCGATGGGCAGCGTCGAGATCGCGCCGATCGCGAGCAGCGTCCAGCCGATCGCGCGACGTTTTTCCGGCGCCACGTAGTCGGCCACCAGCAGTCCCAATCCCGCACCGCCGATGCCACGCGTGGCGGCGACGGCGATCAATTCGGGGAGCGTCAGGTCCAGGTTCCTCATGGGTCTTCTCCTTGGTATTCCCCTGCGATTCGCCCAGCGGCGCGAGGTTCCGGCTAGTCCGAAAGGACCACGCCCCGCGCATAGAACCATCAACTCCCTCCGCAAGACTCGGTACAGAGACTCAGGGAGAAAGACATGCTGCGCAGCATCCGGAAAGCAACGATCGCCGCCGCGCTGGCGGCGGGCACGGCCCACGCGGTCGTGACGAATACCCCGACGTGGATCGCGGTGGACCTGGGCACCCTCGGCGGGCCCGGCAGCTACGGCGCCGCGGTGAGCGACACGGGCTACGTGGCCGGCTGCGCCGACCTCGCCGACGGCACGGCGCACGCATTCCTCTATGACGGGAAGATGCACGACCTCGGCACGGGCGGCGGCGACGCGAACGGCAGCAGCTGCGCGCTCGCGGTGAACGATCGAGGTGTCGCGGCCGGGCGCTCGTCTTCGGGCGACCTCGTCATGTGGTCCGGCAAATCGGTCACGCCGCTTGGCGTGAAGGGCACCGTCGGCGGCATCAACGACCTGAATGTGATCGTGGGCGCGGCCGGCCAGGCGGGCGCGACGCACGCGTTCGTCTACAGCAACGGCGAGCTCGCGACGCTGGGCAACGCCGATGCCGTGAGCGAGGCCACTGCGATCAACTTGCGCGGCCAGGTGGCCGGCACGATCTCCGGGCGTGCCTTCCTCTACGAGAACGGCAACCTGCGGGACCTGGGCACGCTCGGCGGCTTCAGCAGCGCGAAAGGCATCGACCAGCGCGGCCAGGTCGTCGGCATGTCCACCGACACGAACGGCACGCCCTATCCCTTCGTCTGGAGCGCGGGCTCGATGCAGCGGGTCGCCGCCGCTCCCTCGAGCTCGGGCGCCGTCGACATCGACGATTTCGGGCGGGTGATCGGCAGCGCCGAGGGCACCTACGGTTACGTGATCGCGAATGGCACGTACACGCGCCTCGATACGCTTCCCGAGGTCGTCGCGAAGGGCTGGCGCCACCTCGAGCCCACGGGCATCAACGAAAGCGGCTGGATCGTGGGCACGGCCACCGACGGCGCGGGCAACCTGCGCGCGTTCCTGCTGGTGCCCTCGCACGGGGCGGCCACGAGCGCGATCGAGCTCACGGGGGGCCTCGCGCGGGCCGGGGCCCCGGGGCGCTTCTTCGCTACGACGACTTCAGCATCCGAACCTTGAACATCGTGGCCCAGGCGCCTTTGTCCTGGGCCTCGCTCCACGCCTCGTAGCCGTTGTCCTGCAGCGTCCAGCGCACTCGCAGGGTCATCGCCTGCCCGTTGGCGACGTAGGTCGTCGGCGGGAAGACGATGGCGCCGTTGCCGGGTTCGACCGCGCCGCGCATCACCCCGCCGGCATTCTCGATGTACAGGTACTCGATGCGCTTCGCGGCGGAGTCGTAGTAGTACGTCGATTCGCCCACGTAGTCGGGATGGCCCGATCCGCGGACGGTGTGGACGTCGCGCAGCGCCTTGCCGCCATAGAGCCACGCGAAGCAATGCTCGTCGGTGTCCTTGCCGGCGGCGATCTCGCCCTTGAAGCAGTGCCCGGCGAGGAAGGCGAGGGGCTGCAGCGGATCGCTCGCCGAGTTGGCGCCGACGGCGCCGGCCAGGGCCGCGGCCATGACGGCGATCGCGCCGAGCGCCGGTGCGGCCGCCGCGGGAGTCTTCATCTTCATTTGCGTTTTCCTTTCGGGGTGGGAGCGCGGGCAGGGAGCTTCGCGCCGGTGAGGAGCGCGAAATAATTTCGAAGCTGGGCCACGGAGCGGTCGAAGTACGCGACGTCGCGATGGGTGCGCGACTGCATGACCGCGCCTTCCATGGTGGTCAGCACGAACTCGGCCAGGCCCCGGCGGTCGGTGGCGGGCGGCAGCCGGTCGCGGGCGGCCTCGAGGCAGCCTTCGATCGCGGCGACCCATGCCTCGAAGTTGCGGGCGAGCGCCTCGCGCACCGGCGGATCGGGCTCGTGGATCTCGAGGGCGAGCGAGCCGATCGGGCAGCCGTACGTGCACTTCGTCATGACGATGCCCAACCGGTAGCGCGCGAGGAGGGCGAAGACGCGCTCGATCGGGTCGTCCACGCCTTTCCAGGCGGGGGCGAGGAGCATCGGCTCGATGCCCCCTTGATAGGCCTCGAGGACGGCAAGGAGCAGATCCTGCTTGCCGGGGAAGAAATGGTAGAGGCTGCCGCTGTTCACGCCGGCTTTCTGGAGGACATCGGCCACGCTCGTCGATTCGTAGCCCTTGTCCCAGAAAAGCCCCATCGCCGCCTGGATGAGGCGCTCGCGGGTCGAGGTTCTTGCTGCGGCGGAAGGCATGGCGAAGGTCACTTGATTGAACGTTCAACCAAGACAATATCCCGGCGGCAACGAACTGTCAAACGCTCCCCCGGCGCCTCCACGTAGAATCGCCGCCATGAAAACGCTCCTTTCGCCTGCCATCCTCCTCGCGGCCCTCGTTTCGGCGTGCGCCGCGGCTCCGACCCATGAAGTGCCTGTCACCGCCATCGTCGGCGCGACCGTCATCCATCCCGAGCGCGAGATGCCCGGCGCTGCCGTGGCCGGGGAGGTGGTGATCGTCGAGGGCGATCGCATCCGCGCGGTCGGCCCAGCGGCCACCACGCCCGTCCCGGCGGGTGCCCGCGTGATCGACGCGAAGGGGAAGTGGATCATTCCAGGGCTCATCGACTCGCACGTGCACTTCTTCCAGTCGGGCAACCTCTACACGCGTCCCGACGGCGCGGACTTCGGCGCCTACATGCCCTACGCGAAGGAAGTGGCGCGCAACCGGGCGCGTCTTCCCGCCACCTTCAAGGTGTGGCTCGCGAGCGGCGTCACGAGCGTGGTGGACATCGGCGGGCCCATGTGGAATTTCGACATGCGCGATGCGGCGCGCGCCAGCCCCGCCGCGCCGCGCGTGGCGGTCGCGGGCCCGTTGGTCTCGTCGGTCGATCGCGTGAAGCTCGACCTTGGGGAC
Source organism: Usitatibacter sp. (assembly GCA_036276215.1). GTDB lineage: Bacteria > Pseudomonadota > Gammaproteobacteria > Burkholderiales > Usitatibacteraceae > Usitatibacter. Next base: position 5,737 of record DATBEA010000216.1, on the reverse strand, counting down.
CCTCCCATCGTGAAGACCTCGACGCCCGAGGAAGCCGTGGCGCTGGTTCGCAAGGAGCTCGCGCGCAAGCCCGACTACATCAAGGTGTGGTTCATCTTCACCGGGCCCGAGGACATGGCGAAGCAGGAGGTGGTGGTGAAGGCCGCGGGCGACGCGGCCCATGCCGCGGGCGTGCCCCTCGCCGTGCATGCGACCGAGCTCGCCACGGCCAAGGCGGCGCTGCGCGCCGGCGCCGATTATCTGGTGCACTCGGTGGACGACGCCGCCATCGACGACGAGTTCATGGCGCTCGCGAAGCGCAACCACATCATCTACTGCCCGACGCTTTTCGTGACCGACGGCTACAGGTACGCGCTATCGGGGACGTGGAAGCCGACGCCCGCCGAGCAGCGCCTGGGCGACCCGCAGATCCTCGCGACGATGGACGACCTGCGCAAGATGCCCGCCGAGGCGATTCCGGAGCGCCTGCGCAAGCTCATGGCGAACCCGCCGCCCACCGGACCCAGCCCGATCGCGCTCGCGAACCTGCGCAAGGTGTGGGACGCCGGAATCCCGGTGGCGATGGGCACCGACGCCGGAAACATCGGCACGCTTCACGGGCCTTCGGTCTTCCGCGAGATGGAGTACATGACGCACGCGGGGCTCACGCCGTTGCAGGTTCTTCGCTCGGCGACCACCCAGGGCGCCAAGGCGATGCGCATGGAGCGCGAGATCGGCGCGATCGAGGCGGGCCGCTATGCGGACCTCGTGATCCTCGATGCCGATCCGCTCGCCTCGGTCGACAACCTCTCGCATGCGAGCCTCGTGATGAAGGGCGGGAAGATCTTCACGCCCGAGGGGCTCATGAAAAGCCTGGCTCCAACGCCTTGACCCGCTAGTTCGTCAGCCCGCTTCTTCCCATTTCTCCGCGCTGGCTCCCGCCAGTGCGCGCACGCGCTGCTCGTCCTTCGCGAACTCGGCCGCGGGGCCTTCGTACACGATGCGCCCGTCGTCCAGCACGTACGCGCGATCGGCGATCTCCACCGCGCCGCGCACATTCTGCTCGACCAGCAGCACCGACATGCCCTCGTTCCTCATCTTCACGACGATGTTGAAGACGTCGCGCACGATGAGGGGTGCCAGGCCCTGCGAGGGCTCGTCGAGGAAAAGGAGCTTGGGGTTGAGCAGCAGCGCGCGGCCGATGGAGAGCATCTCCTGCTCGCCGCCCGAGAGCTGGCGCCCCTTGTTGCCCTTGCGCTCGGCGAGCCGCGGGAAAAGCTCGTAGATGCGCTGGATCGTCCACGGCCCCGCGCGCTCGACCGGCACCCGCAGGTTTTCGTCCACGGTGAGGTTCGCGAAGACGCGCCGGCCTTCGGGCACGTAGCCCACGCCCGCCGCGGCGATCCTGAAAGGCGCCCAGCCCGTAACGTCCTTGCCGAACATGCGCACGGTGCCCGACATCTGCTTCATGAGGCCCATGAGCGAGCGGATCGTCGTGCTCTTGCCCGCGCCGTTGCGGCCGAGGAGCGTCACCAGCTCGCCCTCGCCGACTTCGAGCGAGATGCCGTGCAGGATGTGGCTCTTGCCGTAGTAGGCCTGCAGGTCCTTCACCTCGAGCACGGCGCTCATGCGTGCTCCTTTCCGAGGTAGGCCGCCTGCACGCGCTCGTTGGCCGCGATCTCGTCGGGGGTGCCCTCGGCGAGCGGCGCACCCTCGGCGAGGACCATGATGCGGTCGGCCAGGTGGAAGATCACGCGCATGTCGTGCTCGATGAGGATGACGGTGAGCTTCTGCTCCTTGTGAAGGCGCCGGATGAGCTTGGTGATGTGGTAGGTCTCCTGGTCGCCCATGCCCGCCGTCGGCTCGTCGAGGAGCAGCAGCTTCGGGTTCAGCGCGAGCGACATCATGATCTCGGTGGCGCGCTGGTCGCCGTGCGAGAGCTCGCCCACGAGGCGGTCGGCCATCGGGGCGATGTCGCCCATCTCCATGAGCTCGACGATGCGCGCCTCCAGGCGGCCGCGGTTCGCCTTCGAGAGCCAGGGCGCGAGCCTGCGCCCGTCCGCGACCTCCACCGCGACGCGGATGTTCTCGCGCACGGTGAGCTCCGGGAAGATCTCGGTCACCTGGAACGTGCGCGCCATGCCGCGCTGCACGCGCTTGTGCTCCGGGATCTTCGTGATGTCCTGCCCCTGGAAGACGATGCGCCCCGCGGTCGGGGGAAAGAAGCCGCTGATGAGGTTGAAGAAGGTCGTCTTGCCGGCGCCGTTGGGGCCGATCACCGCCCGCAGCTCCCCGGGCTCCACGCTGAGCGTCACGCCGTTCACCGCCACGAGCTTGCCGAAATGCTTGCTGACATTCTCGACCTGCAGCAGGCTCATTTCGTGACGCTCCGCTTCAGGATGCCGAGGACGCCGCGCGGGAAGAAGATCACGATCAGCATGAAGAACACGCCGATGAACGACATCCAGTTCTCGGTCTGGCTCGACACGTAGTCCTGCAGCGCCACGAAGATTGCCGCTCCGAGGAGCGGCCCCCAGAACGAGCGCATGCCGCCCAGCACCGCCATGATCACGAAGTTGCCGGAAAAGTCCCAGCGGAGCGCCCGCGGGTCGATGAAGTTGCTGAGGAGGGCATAGAGCGCGCCCGCGACCGCGGCGAAGAAGCACGAGATCACGAAGGACATCCAGATGTGCTGGTCCACGGGAATCCCGAGGAAGCGCGCGCGCCGCTCGTTCTCGCGGATGGCGATCAGCGTGCGCCCGAAGGGCGACCTGAGGATCAGCGCCATCGCGCCCACGCACAGCGCGAAGATGAGAAGCGCGAAGTAGTAATACGCCTTGTCGCTGCCCGGCAGGTCGATGGTCGTGAAGCCGAGGTCCAGGGCCTTGCGCGACCAGCCGGAAAGGCCGTCATCGCCTCCCGTCACGGTGTTCCATCGAAAGGCGATGAAGAAGAACACCTGCCCGAACGCGATCGTCACCATCGCGAAGTACACGCCGCGCAGCCGCACGATGAGCGCCCCGATGATCATCGCCGCGATCGTGCCCGTCGCGATGCCCACCAGCATCGCCACCGGCGTGCTGGGCACGAGGTACTTGATCGTCATCGCGACGCCGTATCCGCCCAGGCCGAAATACGCGGCATGGCCGAACGAGAGGACTCCGGTGAAGCCCAGCAGGAAGTTGAGCGCCATCGCGGCGAGCGCCATCACCACGATGCGGATGGCGAGCTCGGTGTAGCCGCCGACGAACGGCATCCAGAACGGCATGGTGAGGAGCAGCGCCCACACGATCGCGGTGGCGATGTGGTCGCCCCTTCGGCTGCCCGTGCCCATCGGGTTGCGGGAGAGCGCGGTATCGGTCGCGACGTTCAATGCACCCTCCCTTCCTCGCCCAGCAGGCCGCGCGGCCGGACCAGGAGGACGAGCCCCATCATGATGTACATCACCGCCTCGGTGGCCGAGGGGAAGTACACCGTCGTCACGCCGGAAGCCACGCCGATCAGCAGGCCTCCCAGCAACGTGCCGGGCAGGCTCCCCAGCCCGCCCACGATGATCGCGACGAAGCTCGGCATGATGAGCGAAGTGCCGATGGTGGGCTGCAGGCCCAGCATGCCGGCCGCGAGCACGCCCGCGAGGCCCGCGAGGTAGATGCCCAGGCCGAAGTTCAGGTTGCGCAGGATCCTCACGTTCACCCCGAGCACCGATACGGTCTCGAGGTCGAGCGTCCCGGCGCGGATGCGCATGCCCAGGCGCGTCTTGTTGAGGATCAGGAAGAGCCCGCCCACGGCCACGGCCACCAGGATGACCATGAAGATGCGGTAGCCGGTGAGGAAGAAGAACTGCGACGAGAGCGGCGTCGTGAGCCATCCGGGGATCGAGAACGGCACGCTCTGCGCGCCCCAGATATAGCGCGAGACGTCCTCGAGCACGTAGGCGAGCCCGAAGGTGAGAAGCAGGCTGTAGAGCGGATCGCGCCCGTAGAGCGGCCGGATGAGGATTCGCTCGGCGATGAGGCCGAGGATCGCGGTGAGCACCGGCGCGATGAGGAGCGCCCCCCAGAAGCCGACATAGGGCATGAGCGTGTAGGCGAGATACGCGCCCAGCGCGAGGAAGCCGCCGTGCGCGAAGTTGATCACGCCGGAGAGATTGAGGATGAGCGACAGGCCGAGCGCCATGAGCGCGTAGAAGGCGCCCACGATGAGGCCGTTGAAGATGTTGAAGAGCAGTACTTGCGACATGCGCGCTTCCCGGCGGATTTCGGAAACTTCATGCGCAAGGGGCCGCGTCGATCGGCGCGGCCCCTTGCGGCCTGCAACGGCTAGCGGTTCGTCAGGACGGCCACTGCATCTTGCATTCGCTTTCTTCCAACGTGCCGGCCGCTTCGCCGACTTTCACCACCTCGTCGACGTGGAAGAAATCCTCCGGCCCGCCCGGGCCCTGCGCGATGGCCTTGCCGACCCACTGGTTGGGGATGAGCTGGTTCTGGCCGGCGCGAAAGTACGGCACTCCCGGCATGAGGGCCACTTCGGGCGGCAGCTTGAAGCCCTGCAGCGCCTTCGAGATCTTGAACGCATCGACCGACTTGGCGGCATTCGCGCCGAGCGCACAGGCATGCGCCGCGGCGAATCCGAACCACGTGCGCGCGGTGGGCATGTGCCCCGTCTTCGCCTTGATCGCGGCGTTGAACTCCTTCACATGCGGCACGTTCGGCTGGTTCCAGTACCACTCGAACACCCACGTCCCGATGCGCGCCTCGGGCGGCAGGCCCATCAGCGGCTCGAGCTCCTGCTGGGCGCCTGCGAGGTGCACCTTCTTCTCGAGGCCGAACTGCACCGCCTGCTTGAGGCAGTTGATCATGTCGTCGCCCTGCACCAGGATCACGATCACGTCCGGGCTCGCGGCCTGCGCCTTGATGAGGTACGACGAGAAGTCGGTCGTTCCGAGCGGCGTGAGGTCGCCGCCCACCTTCGTCACGCCGAGCTTCGCGCCCGCCCTTTCGAGGCCCGCCTGGAGCGTGTGGCCGAAGGCGTAGTCCGGGGTGATGTAGTACCACTTCTTGCCCGCGTTCTTCACGAGGGCGGGCGCCACCGCGTTGGCTTCCATCTGCGTCGTATTGCAGATGCGGAAGACGTTGTAGTGGCACTTCGAGCCGGTGACCGCGTCGGTGTGGCCGCCGGTGACCATGAGCAGCTTCTTCTTCTCGGCCGCCACGTCCGCGATTGCGAGGCTGAGCGCGGAGTTCACGTTGCCCAGGAGGAAATCGCAGCCGTCGCGATCGATCAGCTTGCGCGCCTTCTGCACCGCCGTGCCCGCGTCGCCGCTGGTCGAATCCTCCGAGATCATCTCGACCGGCCGGCCGAGGATGCCGCCTTTCTTGTTGATCTGCTCGACGGCGAGCATCGCGCCGATCTGCTCGTTCTTGCCGACGGCCGCGTAAGTGCCGGTGAGCGGATCGTCGTAGCCCATCTTGATCGGCTGCTCGCCGCGCGCGGAAATGATGAACGGGCCGGTGAGCTGCAACGCGCCCGCGGCCGCCGCGGCCTTGATCACCGTGCGGCGGCTGACCTTCTTCTTGAGAAGTGTTTCGTCCGACATGCCTGTCCTCCAGTTATTTTTTGATGCAGTGCAAAAAAACGCCCCAGGGTTCCCGAAGTCCCCGCCCGGGAAAGCTAACAGAAAAGAACGCCGGAAAGTCGAGCCAAAGTAAAGACGATGGCACGAAAGTGTAATGGCCCCGGTGCGTTGCGCATCGGGGCA
>DATBEA010000215.1:0-1955 GCA_036276215.1 Usitatibacter sp. | reverse complement strand
TGGGCACCACGTCGCCGGGACGGTACGCGTTGCCCGAGATCGCGTTCTCGACGGTCGGAACGAGCAGGTGCAGCGACACCGGGAGCTTCCTCTGCATCACCAGGCGTGCGAGGGCGATCGCGTGCGCGGCCCCGCCCATGTCCTTCTTCATGAGCCGCATGCCGTCGTGGGATTTGATGTCGAGCCCTCCCGAGTCGAAGCACACGCCCTTGCCCACGAGCGCGAGGCGCGGGTTCTTTCGCTGGCCCCAGCGGATCTCCAGCAGGCGCGGCGCGCGCGTGGCGGCCCGGCCCACCGCGTGGATCGCGGGGAAATTCGCTTCCAGCAGCTCGTCGCCGACCCACTCGGTGAACTTGCCGCCGAAGAGCTCTGCCTGCTCGCGCACGACGGCGGAGAGCTCCTCGGGACCCAGGTCCTCGGCGGGTGTGTTCACGAGGTCGCGCACGAGGCGCACCGCCGCTGCCATGTCCAGCGCTTCCCTCACGAGGGCGGAGGCTTCGAGCTGCAGCTCCGCAGGGGCGCGCTTGCCCTTCCGGTAGCGCGCGAACTGGTAGCCGCCCAGGTCCCACGAGAAGGCCGCCTTGTCCGGCGCGACGGCGATGGCGCCCTTGCCCAGCACATAGCGAGCGCGCGGGAGCTTCAACGGCAGCGCGGCGAGCACCCACGGATCGTCGGCGTCGCGCACGCCCGCCAGCACGCGCGAGATGTCCCCTTTGGCGTCGGGCAGCAGCGCGAACGTGTTCGGCGCGGCGTCGAAGCCCGAGGCACGAGCCCACTTGCGTTCCGGGGCGGAGAGAGAATCGAGGAGCCCTCCCAGGGACTTCGCATCGGTCGCGAGGATCGGCGTGGCGGCCTTGTCGAAGGCCTTCTTGTCGGTGATGACGGTCATGGCGGCATTTTCTCACGCTTCGAAACGATTAACGCCAACGTTGGGGGCGCGGGAAGTCGGCGTCTAGGCCCTACTCTTCGCGGTCGCCGCATAACCCACGAGCGAGCATCCCACGAGCGTCCACACGATCACCGCACCGCTCGGAAGGTCCGTCGCCGTGGAAACCACGAGCCCCAATGCGTAGCCCGCGGCGCCGATGCCCCACGCCGCGGCGACTCGCCCGCGTCGCATGCGCCGCGTGCCGAGCGGCGGGACGATGAGGGTGGCGAATACGAGATACAGGCCCACGAGCTGCACCGACATCGTGACGGCGAGGGCGAAGAGGACGTAGAAGCCCACGCGCCCGATGCGCTCGCCGAACCCGAACCACACGGCGAGGATGGCCGCGTAGAGCGCCGCGGTCCACGCAAGGCGCGCCGGCTGCGCCCAGAGGATCTGCCCCACGAGGAGGTCCTGGAGATGTTCGCTGCCGTGTGGATTCGAGGCGAGCAGCAGGATGCCGCCCGTGGCGCCGAGCACGAATGTCACGCCGATCACCGCCTCCTGCACCTCGGGCCAGACCTTCTCCGTCCACGTGAGCAGCAGCGCCCCCGCGAGCGCCGCGATGAGCGCGGCGACCTGCACGGCGAGTCCCTCCGAGGGGAAGCCCAGCCGGTCGGCGAGCAGCACGCCGCATCCCGCGATCTGAGCGATCGCCAGGTCGATGAACACGATGCCGCGCGCCAGCACCTGCATGCCGAGCGGCACGTGCGTGGCCGTGACCAACAGCCCCGCGACGAAGGCCGGCAGCAGGATCGAGACGTCCAGCGCGTTGAAGGTCACCTGGCCCCCTTGAGGAGGCGATCGATCGTGTCGTCGTAGAGCCCGAAGAGGTCCTTCGCGCCCGGCGTGCCGCCCACGGTGAACGGAAGCACCACGGCGTTGAGATGCGCGCGCTCGGCGATCCACTGCGAGGGCCGGTCGCCCTGGTAGGCGGCTCGCAGCACCATCTTCGCGGGCGTCTTCTGCAGCACCTCCAGCACCTCCGAGAGGTGCGACGTGGTGGGCTCGATGCCGGGCTTGGGCT
>DATBEA010000214.1:0-1873 GCA_036276215.1 Usitatibacter sp. | reverse complement strand
GAGGACGACGAGAAGCGCGAGAGCGCGGCCGAGAGCATGCGCGTGCTGGTGGACGCCGTGAAGAAGAACCTGCGGCCGCGCGACATCGTGACGCGCAAGTCGATCGAGAACGCGATCGCCGTGATCATGGCCACGGGCGGCTCGACCAATGGCGTGCTGCACTGGCTCGCGATCGCGCATGCCGCGGGCGTGCGCTGGACGCTCGACGACTTCGAGCGCGTGCGCCGCAAGGTGCCGGTCCTGTGCGACCTGAAGCCCTCGGGGCGCTACGTCGCCGTGGACCTGCACAAGGCGGGCGGCGTTCCGCAGGTGATGAAGATCCTGCTCGAGCACGGCGTGCTGCACGGCGAGTGCATGACGATCACCGGGAAGACCGTCGCGGAAAACCTCGCGGACGTTCCCGCCGAGCCGCGAGCCGACCAGGACGTGATCCGTCCCTGGTCACATCCGATGTACGCGCAAGGCCACCTTGCGATCCTCAAGGGCAACCTCGCGCCCGGCGGGTGCGTCGCGAAGATCGCGGGACTCAGGAATCCGTCGATCACCGGCCGGGCCCGCGTGTTCGATTCCGAGCCCAAGGCCATGGACGCGATCCTCGCCGACAAGATCAAGCCCGGCGACGTGGTCGTGATCCGCTACGAGGGCCCGAAGGGCGGCCCGGGAATGCGCGAGATGCTGGCACCGAGCTCGGCGATCATCGGCAAGGGGCTGGGCGAGTCCGTGGGGCTCGTCACCGACGGGCGTTTCTCCGGCGGCACGTGGGGAATGGTCGTGGGACACGTGACGCCCGAAGCCTTCGAGGGCGGGCCGATCGCGCTGGTGAAGGAAGGCGATTCCATCACGATCGACTCGAAGAAGCGGCTGATCCAGCTGAACGTGTCGAAGGCGGAGCTCGCGCGGCGCAAGGGCAAATGGAAGCAGCCCAAGCCGCGCTATTCGACGGGAGTCCTCGGCAAGTACGCGAAGCTCGTGAGCGACGCCGCGACGGGGGCGGTCACCGACTGAATCGGGCCCGGGCCATCGCCCGGAGCGACGATCAGCCGGCGAGCGGTGCCACCATGGCGTCGATGCGCTGCGCGACCTCGGGCGTGAGCTTCGCGATCACGTCGGCCGCGGCGAGGTTCTCCTCCACCTGCGAGACGCGCGAAGCGCCCGTGATGACGGTGGATACGTTCGGGTTGCGCGCGCACCAGGCGATGGCGAGCTGCGCCAGCGAGCAGCCGAGCTCCTTCGCAATGGCGTCGAGCTTCGCCACGGCGTCGTTCTTCGCCTTGTCGGTGAGGTCGTCCACGAGGAACTTCATTCGCGGAATGGATCCGCGGCTTCCCGCCGGCACTCCGTTGCGGTACTTGCCCGTGAGAAGCCCGGAGGCGAGCGGGCTCCACGTGGTGAGGCCCAACCCGATGTCCTCGTAGAGGCGGCGGTACTCCACCTCGACCCGTTCCCGGTGGAAGAGGTTGTACTCGGGCTGCTCGACCACGGGCTTGCGCAGGTGATGGCGCTCGGCCACGTGCCACGCCGCCATGATCTCCGCGGCGCTCCATTCGGAGGTTCCCCAGTAGAGCGCCTTTCCGCGCTCGATCATGTCGTGCATCGCCCAGACGGTTTCCTCGATGGGCGTGTTCGGGTCGGGCCGGTGGCAATAGACGAGGTCGACGTAGTCGAGCTTGAGCCGCTTCAACGACCCGTCGATGGCGTTGAGGAGGTACTTGCGGTTCAGCGTGGCCTTCTCGTTGGGCCCGTCGGTGATGCCCCAGAAGAACTTGGTGGAGACCACGTAGCGCACGCGCGGCCAGCCGGACTTGGCGAGGGCCTCGCCCATGATCTCCTCGCTCTTGCCGGCGGCGTACACCTCGGCGTTGTCGAAGAAATT
>DATBEA010000213.1:0-17952 GCA_036276215.1 Usitatibacter sp. | reverse complement strand
TGTAACCGCACGCCCCCAGGGCGACGATCCGGACCTCGATCGATTCCAATGATGCGGCGCCAAGCAGGATGTCGATGATGGGCTTTGCGGCCATTCCAGGCACGGAGGTGCTTCCGATGTGCTCGATCCGCACGGCTTCCGGCTCGAAAGCGCGCCGGAGCAACTGCGCCTCGGCGACGAACACGAGGGGCCATTGCTCGCAGTAATCGACGATCTCTACCTCGGCAGGAACTCTGGCCACATTCGCCCTAAAGGCCTTTCATGAAGCATGGCTTGCTGGGCTCGACGCGCATCCGTTTGACGCCTTCAGTAGGGCGAGCCGTCCTTGTGCGTGAACCGCCATTGGCCGTCCACGAAGGCGGCCTTCAGGTCCTCGTCGGGATACGAGCCCTCGTCCCCGGGCGTCCGGTCGCCGACCTCGAGGTAGACCACGTCGGCTTGCGTCTCGTTGGCCAGGCAATGGCCATTGCCCGTGCCGGCCCTGAACCCCGCGCACATGCCGGGCGAGAGACGCGTGCGGCCCTCGTCGGTGTGCAGCGTGGGATGGCCTTCGAGGACGTAGACGAACTCGTCCTGCTTCGTGTGCGCGTGCCGCAGCGAAGAGACTCCCCCGGGGGCGATTCGCGTGATGTTCACCCCGAAATTCGCGAGGCCGAAGAGCTCTCCCAAGGGATGCTTCACGCGCCGCTCCATGCGCGACGCAAAGGGCTCGGGATAGACGCTGCGCCTCGTCCTCGGCGGTGCGTCGGCGGCGCAGACCGCTATGGGGAATTTGGGATCGGCCATGGCTATCGGCCCACGCGGGTCTTGCTCACACCAGCCCGCCGAGACTACTTGAGCGACTCGAGCTTTCCCAGGTCGAGCGATGCCACGCCGGATTTCAGCGCGTCGATGGGAGCGTTGCCGCGCGCGGTCACGACGAAGCGCTCGTTCAGCACCACCGCGTACTTGTTCGAGCCGCCCTGCTTGTTCACTTCCTCGTGCACCAGCCGGTTGCCCTCCTTGCGGGTGCTCTCGCGCTTGTAGCTGTCCTCGCGCTCGGCCTGCACGTTCATCCACGAGGCGAGCCCCATGAGGCCCGAGGCCCCGCCGGTGTCGATGACCTCGAGGTCCACGTTCTTGCCGGCCCCGTCGTTGTAGACGCCCTCGGCTTTCGCCGTCATGAGCCCGGCGACGCCGCCCCTTTCGGTGCGCATGTCCTTGCGCGGGAGACCCGCGAAGGTCTCCGGCACGAAGGGCTTGAGGGCATCGATCTGCACGGGCTCCACGCCGGGCTTGCCGCCCAGCGCCGCGCCCGCGGCGGCCATCGCCGCGGCCATCTGGGCGTTGGCGTCGCCCGACTTTTGCGCGGCCTCCATCTTCTTGTTGGCCTCATCCATGCGCTTGCCATAGGCGTCGAGCTTGCCCATGGGGCTGTTGGCGTCGTAGGTCACGGTGGCGCCGGTGTGCGGCGCCGTGATCGCCGCGGTACCCATGCCCGCCATCATCGCGCCGCCCATGAACACGCCGCCGACCATGCCGATGATCACGGTGACCACGATCGCGGCGATCACCACCACCGCGGTGTAGCCGATCGACTTGTCGGGCGGGTTCTTCATGAGCTGGGGCAGGCCCAGGTATAGAAGGTACAGGCCATACAGCGCGCAGATGAGCATCAGCACCGCGCCCAGCCACGGGATGATCGAGAATACCGACCCGACCCAGGAGGCGGTGAAGGCATAGGCCGCGACCTTGGTGGCCTGGCTCATGTTCTTGGTGCCGCCGAAGCTTGGCGCCAGGACGTCGATGATGAAGCCGATCACGAAGACCGACACCACCGCCATCACCAGCTGGTAGACCGCCATCATCAGCGCATAGCCGTATCCCAGGTGGAATACCCCGCCCAGCATGGTGCGGGTGCCGATCACCGACAGGCTGATGAAGTGCATCACCGCCGCGAAGGCCGCGAGCGGCAGGACATACTGGAGAATCAAATCCTTGGGAGGGGTGGTTTCCGCCTCGATGACCGCCCATTCGGTTTTGGGGGTGATGAGGATGTTCTTGGCGCGTTCTACAAGGTTCATTTGTGGTTTCTCCCTGCGATGGCCGTTTTGGAAGCGCGAGTTTAGCGCAGAGTGCGATAATTGCCTTCCATGCAAGCCTCGTCCCCCGTCATCGAGATCCGCGGGCTGCGCTTCGCCTATGGCGCCCGCCCGGTGCTCAAGGGCGTGGACCTGGACATCCCGGCCGGCAAGGTGGTCGCGATCCTGGGCACCAGCGGGTCCGGAAAGAGCACCCTCCTGCAGATCCTGGGCGGCCTTACGCGTCCCCAGGCGGGGGTAGTCCGGGTCCTGGGGCAGGACGTCCCGTCTCTCCATCCGAACGGGCTCCTGGCGCTGCGCCGGCGCATGGGGATGATGTTCCAGCGCGGCGGCCTCTTCACCGACCTTTCCGTGTTCGAGAACGTGGCCTTCCCGCTGCGCGAGCACACGAACCTCCCCGAGCCGATCATCCACGACCTGGTGCTCATGAAGCTGAACGCCGTGGGGCTGCGCGGCGCGGCCGGCCTGCGCATCGGCGAGCTTTCCGGCGGCATGTCGCGGCGCGTGGCGCTCGCGAGGGCCATCGCGCTGGACCCCCAGCTCATCATCTACGACGAGCCCTTCGCGGGCCTGGACCCGATCACGCTGAACGTGATCTGCAACCTCATCCGCACATTGAACGACGCCCTCGGTGCCGCCTCCGTCGTGGTCACCTACGACGTGAAGGAAGCCGTCCTTCTCGCCGACTACCTCTACCTCCTGAACGACGGCGTGATCGTCGCGCACGGCGCCACCCAGGAGATGCTCGAATCGCAGGATCCGCTGGTTCACCAGTTCCTCCACGCCGAGCCCGACGGGCCGGTGCGTTTCCATTTCCCGGCTCCCTCGATGGCGCAGGAGCTGGAGCTTCGGCCCGTGCAGTGAGCGCCCGGCGCCCCGGCGTCCCCAAGGGCTTCGCGACGGCCGGCGAGTTCCTGGCCGCGTTCCAGGAGAACGTGGGCGGCCTCATCTCGTATGTCGACGCCAAGGGCTGCCTGCGCTTCAGCTCCAGGGCGCTGGCGGAGTGGCTCGAGTCCACGCCCGAGGCCCTGATCGGGAAGTCCCTCGCCGAGGTTTACGGGCCGCAGACGTACCGCCAGTTCGAGGCGTGGACCGGCCGCGCGCTCGCGGGCGAGGATGTGCACTACGAGCGCCTCGCCTTCCGCCAGGACGGAACCTCGCGCTGGCTCTCGGTGAACCTGCGACCGCACCGCGACGCGAAGGGCAAGGTGCTCGGTTACTTCTCCTGCGCGCTCGAGGTGAACGAGCTCAAGCGCACCAACGACGCGTTGCACCGGGCGCTGCAGCATTTGGCGAGCCACATCGAGAACACGCCGCTCGCGGTGATCGAATGGTCGGCGGGGATCCAGGTGCTGCGCTGGTCGCCCCAGGCCGAAGCCATCTTCGGCTGGACGGCCGACGAGGTCCTGGGCAAGAAGTCGAGCGAGTTCTCGTTCGTGCATCCGGAGTCGCTTGGCAACGTGCAGGCGCTCACGCGCGAGCTCGTCGCGGGCCACGCGCCGCGCAACCGCATGCTCGCGCGCAACAACACCAAGGATGGCCGCACGATCTGGTGCCAGTGGTACAACTCGGCGGTGTTCGACGAGCACGGCCGCATCGCCTCCATCCTCTCGATGGCCGAGGACGTGACCGCGCGCGTGGACGCCGAGGAGCAGCTGCGCCAGGCCGCGGTGCACGACGCGCTCACCGGACTGCCGAACCGCAACTCGCTCGCCGCGCGCCTCGAGCACGCGATCGTGCGGGTCAATCGCAGCGGCGATCGCCTGGCACTCCTCTTCATCGACCTCGACCGCTTCAAGAAGGTGAACGACACGCTGGGCCACGCCGCCGGCGACGAGGTGCTGCGCCAGGCGGCGGCGCGCATTCGCGCCTGCGTGCGCGAGGTCGACACCGTCGCTCGCCTGGGCGGCGACGAGTTCGTGGTGCTCCTGGAAACGGACGTGCGTCCCGACACCCCGGGCATCATCGGCGAGCGCATCCGCGCCGCCTTCGGCGCCGACTTCGAATGGAAGGGCCTGGGCGTGCGCTGCGGCGCGAGCCTTGGCGTGAGCCTCTATCCCGACCACGCCCGGGACCCCGCCGCCCTCCTCGCATCGGCCGACGAAGCGATGTACCGCGAGAAGAGTTCCAGCTAGTCTCGGCGTCCTGCGTGGAATTCCTTCCACTCGGCTGGCATCACTACCTCGCGGGCGGACTGCTCCTGGGGCTCGGCATGAGCCTGCTCTTCGTTTCCACCGGCCTCATCGGCGGCATGAGCACCGTCTTCACCACGATCTGGTCCTTCTTCTCGAGCGCGCCCTACTTCAACGAGCCGCGCTTCGCCTCGACGCGCGGCTGGCGGCTCGTCTATGCATCCGGAATCGTCCTCGGCGCGCTGTTGTGGCTGGTGACGATGGGCGAGCCGTTCGTGACGAGCGTTCCCTATTGGCAGCTCGCCGTGGGCGGCTTCCTCGCGGGCTTCGGCGCGCGGCTCTCGAACGGCTGCACCGCGGGCCATGGCATCTGCGGCATGGCGTCGCTCCAGCCCGCCTCCATCCTCGCCGTGTGCACCTTCCTCGCCACGGCGATGGCCACCGCGCACATCGTGAGGTCGTTCCCGTGACCGCTCGCGCGCTCGCCTTCGTGCTGCTCTCCGGCGTGCTCTTCGGCTTCGGCCTCGCGCTCTCCACGATGGTGAAGCCCGAAGTGGTCCTCTCGTTCCTGCTATGGAAGGACATGGGGCTGCTGCTCGTGCTGGGCGGCGCGGTGTCGGTGACCTTCCTCGTCTACCACCTGGCGCCGCGCGTGATGAAGAAGCCCTTCGCCGGGGAGAAATTCCTCACCCATCCCTCCGACCTGGCGGTGCGCACCCTCGCCGGCGCCGCGATCTTCGGCGTGGGCTGGGGCCTTTGCGGCGTCTGCCCCGGTCCCGCCATCGCCGGCCTGGGCGTCGGCAACTGGCCCCTCCTCATCGCCCTTGCCGGCCTCGTCCTCGGCGCCTACATCCAAGGAAGATTTTTCCCATGAATATCCGCGTTCATCTGCGTTCCATCCGCGTTCATCTGCGTTTCCAAGGCCTTTTCGCGGCATCACTCCCGTTGCTGGCACTCGCGCCATCGCCCGCCCACGCCTACTGCATCTACAACCAGGTGAAGGACCGCGAGGTCGCCATCGAGCAGGAAGAGCATCCCGACGCCTTGCGCAACGACCGCCGCGCACACCTGTCGATCCCGGCCGGCGGGAAGTTCTGCTGCGAGTTCCACCAGCTCGATTGCAACCCCACCGGGCGCGAGAACGGCATCGTCGGCCTCGGCATCACCATCGCGGGCGAGCCCTCCTACGCATGCGGCCTCGCCGACCGCCGCGAGCCGAGCGTGAAGGTGACCGGCGCCGGTACAATCCGCATCCAGCCCAATCCGCGTCATACCTCCCATCCGTACATCGCCCGCGTGTACACCCGCGAGGGCAAGGACATCACGGGCCCCGCCGGGCTCGCCTGCCTCGAGTCGAAGAAAGGAAAATGAACGTGCACTTCTCCCGCCGCGCCATCCTGGCGCTCCTCGCGCTACTGCTCCCGCTCGCCGCCGCCGCACAGTCGGACTACCCGAACCGCACCGTCACGATGGTGGTGCCCTTCCCGCCCGGCGGCGTGGCGGATATCACGGGCAGGCCGCTTGCCGAGGTGATGAGCCGGATCCTCAAGCAGCCCGTGGTGGTGGAAAATCGCTCGGGCGCCGGCGGCGGCGTGGGCATGCAATACGTGGCGCGCGCGAAGCCCGACGGCTATACGGTGCTCCTGGCGCTCTCGTCGATCTCGATCATCCCGGAAGCCGACAAGGTGCTGGGCCGCGACCCCATGTTCCAGCTCACGCAGCTCCTGCCCGTCGCGCGCTTCACGGCCGATCCCACCGTGCTCGTGGTGCGCTCCGACAGCCCCTACCACTCGGTGGCCGACCTCGTGGCCGCCGCGAAGAAGACTCCCGGGTCGATTCCCTACGGCTCCTCGGGCAACTACGGCACGATGCACGTGCCGATGGAAATGCTCTCCCACTCGGCGGACGTGAAGATGCTTCACGTGCCGTTCACCGGCGCCGGGCCCGCGATCGTGGCGCTGCTGGGCGGGCAGGTGGATGCGCTCGCGACCGGCCCCTCGACGATCATGGGCTACCTGAAGGGTGGCAAGATCCGCGTGCTCGCGTCCTGGGGCGACAAGCGCCTCGCGTCGCTGCCGGACGTGCCGACGCTGAAGGAGCTTGGCTACGACGCGCAGTTCTCCCAATGGACGGGGCTCTTCGTTCCCGCGGGCACGCCGCCCGACGTGATCGCGAAGCTTCGCGATGCCGCGCGCCAGGCCGCGACGGACCCCGCGTTCCAGAGCGCGCTCGCGAAGGTCGAGACGCCGATCCAGTACCTCGACCAGCCGCAGTTCCGCGAATTCTGGGACAAGGACGCGCAGCGCCTGGCGGAAGTGGTGCACAGGATCGGGAAGGTGCAATGAAGAACGCGATTCTTGCGACGTTGGTCGCGGCAATGGCCGCGCACGCCGAGCCGCCGCCCAATAAGTCGCTCGCCGACCTCTTCGAGCGCGAGACCCTGAACCACTTCCAGGAGCATCCCGAGCAGGCGACGCTCCTGGGCATCCACGAGTTCGACGGCAAGCTCACGGACAACTCGCCCGAGGCGGTGGCGAGGCGCAAGGCGCACGTGAAGCACGTCATCGCCGACCTGCGCGGCTTCGATCCGAAGGAGCTCTCCTCGCAGGACCGGATCTCGCGCAACATCGCGCTGGAGGCGGCCGAGCTCGACGATCGTGAGAACGCGTTCTACGGCGACCTTCCGTTCAGCTCCGACGATGGCTGGCTCGTGGCCTCCACCATGCGCGGACCTCAGCTGTTCCTTCCTTACATCGTGAACGGCACGCGCTTCGCGAATGGCGCCGACTACGAGAACTACCTCGAGCGGCTCGAGGGCCTGCCTGCCGAGCTCGACAAGCTCGTCGCGCGCATGCGCGTGGGGATGCGCACCGGCTGGATGCCCCCGAAGGCCGCGATGGTGAAGGTCCCCGCGATGTTCGAGCCCTACACGGGCGCCGACGTCACCGCCTCGCCCATGTGGAAGCCCTTCAACGCCTTCCCCGATGACGTTGCCCCCGCGGATCGCGAGCGCATCGCCACGCGGGCGCGCCTCGTGCTCTCCGGGAAAGTGCAGCCCGCCTTCGCCCGCATGCAGCGATTCCTCGCGGACGAATACCTTCCGGCCTGCCGCAAGGAGCTGGGTGCCTCATCGCTGCCCGCGGGCCGCGCCTACTACGAGCTGAGGATCCGCGAGAACACCACGCTCGCCCTCACCGCGGCGCAGATCCACAAGATCGGGCTGGACGAGGTCGCGCGCATCCACGGCGAGATGGACAAGGTGATCGCCTCCACCGGCTTCAAGGGAAGCTTCGACGACTTCGCGCGCTTCACGCGCACCGACCCCCGGTTCTTCTTCAAGACGCCCGAGGCGAGGCTCGCGGCCTACCGCGACATCGCCAAGCGCGCGGATGCCGAGCTCCCGAAGCTCTTCGCGACGCTTCCGCGCCTGCCCTACGGCGTGCGTGCCATGGAGGCCTACGAGGGCGACAACTCCGACCATTACTCGCCCGGCCCGCTCGACGGCAGCCGCGCGGGCTTCTTCGAGGCGAACGTGCACTACCTCGCCAGCCACTCGTCGATCGAGATGGAGTCCACGCTGCTGCACGAAGCGGTGCCGGGGCACCACCTGCAGAATTCCCGCGCGCTCGAGATCGAGGGGCTGCCCAAGTTCCGCCGCTTCGGCTGGTACGTGGCCTACGGCGAGGGCTGGGCGCTCTACGCCGAGAGCCTGGGGTACGAGATGGGCTTCTACAAGGATCCGTACCAGCACTTCGGCACGCTCGCCAACGAGATGATGAGGGCTTGCCGGCTGGTGGTGGACACGGGCATCCACGCCATGGGCTGGACGCGCGAGCAGGCGATCGCGTACATGGGCGGCAACACCGGAATGCACCCGGACTACGTCGCCTCCGAGATCGACCGCTACATCGTGATGCCGGGCCAGGCGCTGGGCTACAAGATCGGCGAGCTCGATATCAAGCGGCTGCGGGCGAAGGCGAAAGCCGAGCTCGGCGACAAGTTCGACGTGCGCCGCTTCCACAACGCGGTCCTGGACGACGGAGCGCTGCCGCTCACGGTCCTCGACGCGCGCATCGACGAATGGATCGCCACGGAGAAAGCGAAATGATGAAGAGCCTCGCCGCCGGCATCGCCGCCCTCGCGGCCTGCACGGCGCTCGCCCAGGATTTCTCGAAGGTCGAGATCAAGACGGTCCCGCTCGCCGACCACACCTACATGCTGGTGGGCGCGGGCGGCAACATGGGCCTGTCGGTGGGCGAGGATGCCACCTTCCTCATCGACGACCAATACGCGCCGCTCACGCCGAAGATCCAGGCCGCGATCGCCGCCGTCACCTCGAAGCCGGTGAAGTTCATCCTCAACACCCACTGGCATTTCGACCACTCGGGCGGCAACGAGAACTTCGGCGGCACCGGCGCGGTGCTGGTGGCGCACGAGAACGTGCGCCGGCGCATGTCGAGCGAGCAGTTCATCGAGTTCATGAAGGCGCACGTGCCGGCCTCGCCCCACGTGGCACTGCCCGTGGTCACGTTCGCGGAAGGCCTCACGTTCCATTTGAACGGCGACGAGATGCGCGTGATGCACGTGCCGCGCGCCCACACCGACGGCGACGCGATCGTGCACTTCGTGAAGAGCGACGTGATCCACATGGGAGACGTGTTCTTCAACGGCATGTATCCGTTCATCGATACCTCCAGCGGAGGCACCATCGACGGCATGGTGGCGGGCTGCGACATGGCGCTCGCCATCGCCGGCGACCAGACCAAGATCATCCCCGGGCATGGCCCGCTCGGCACGAAGGCGCAGCTCAAGGCCTATCGGGACATGCTGGCGGTCGTGTCGGCGCGCGTGAAGAAGCTCGTCGCCGAGGGCAGGAAACCCGACGAGATCGCGAAGGCGGGCGTAAGCTCCGAATTCGACGCCGAGTACGGCAAGGGCTTCATCGATCCGCCCAAGTTCGCCGAAATGGTCGCGGTGAACATCCTGCACAAGTAGGGGTCAACCCAGCCTCATGGTCGATCTTCGCACCCTCCTCTTCCTCGTCGCCGCGGCGGACGCCGCGACGGCGGTGGTCATCGCCTACGGGGCGGGACGCCGCCTGCGGCAGGGGGTGGGATTGTGGATCGCCGCGCTCATCTGCCGCGCGCTCGCGGTCGCCGCGCTCGCCGCGGGAATCCAGCCTCCCGCCCACGCGTTCGCCATCGGCTCGGCGCTCCTCGCGCTGTCGATGACGCTGCAGGGCGCCTCGCTCCTCGCCTACGATGGCCGCAAGCTTCCCGCCTGGGTGCACACCGCGGTGCTCGCCGGGGTCGCGATCCCCTTCGCGCTCCTGGGCAACGACGCGGCCAACGCCGTGCTCTTCGGCGGCATCGCGTTCGGGACGATCCTCATCCTGCTCGCCGCCATCGCCGTGCAGGTCCATCCGAGCGTCTCGGGGCGCGCCAGGGCGCGCAACGTCCTCGTCATCATGTTCTCGGCCGGCGCGGTGGTCTTCTACATCCGCGGCGTGTCCGTGATGCTGGTGTCCGACCCGCTGCAGCCCTTCGTGAATCCGGGCCCGTTCCAGTCGGCGCTCTTCGTGATCGCCGCCGGCGCGGCGCTGGTGAGCACCCTCGGCTTCATGCTGCTCCAGAAGGAGCGCGCCGAGGGCGAGGCCCTGCGCATGGCCACCATGGACCCTCTCACGGGCGCCTACAACCGGCGCACCTTCCACGAGATCGGCGAGCGCGAGATGTCGCGCGCCCGGCGCGCCGGCCAGCCCCTGTCGATCATCATGGTGGACATCGATCACTTCCGCCCGGTGAACGAGTCGCACGGCAACCGCGCCGGAGACGAGATGTTGCAGAAGGTGGCCGACCTCATCCGCTCGGCGCTTCGCAAGGAGGACATGCTCGTTCGCTATGGCGGCGAGGAATTCCTCGTGATGCTGCCGGAAGTGCCGGGGCCCGGCGCCGTGGTCGTGGCAGGCCGCATCCGCAAGGCGGTGGAGGCGCAGCCGCTGCGCCTGGGGAGCGACTCCGTCGCCGCCACCGTGAGCGTGGGCGTCTCCGCCCGCCTGGACGAGGGTCCCGAGAGCATGGAAAGCCTCATCGCCCGCGCCGAGGAAGCTTTGGCGCTCGCCAAGCAGCGCGGCCGCAACCGCGTGGTCGCGCTCTCCCTCGGGCGCTCGATCGCCGCTTGATCGGCCCGGAAGGACAATCCGCGTCCGGGCGGCGCGATCACAACTCGTTACCTTTTCCGCTTTTCTTCGGGTGCTTCGTATCCTTCGTGTTTCAAGGTTTAGGTACGATAGGCGTTCGCCGGAGAATACCGGTCCGCTAGGAGGAACGCCCGTGAACAAACGCCGTGATTTCCTGAACGCCGGTGCCGCCCTCGGCGCCGCCACCGTTGCCGCATGCGCCGCGCCGATGCGAGCCGACGCCGATCGCGACAACGTGCTTTTCGCACACGACGTGGTTGCGATCCCGGTGGTCGGCACCGACCAGAAGTTCGCCGTGCGTCGCATCTACTGCGTGGGCCGCAACTATGCCGCGCACGCCCGCGAGATGGGCAGCGATCCCACGCGCGAGCCGCCGTTCTTCTTCCAGAAGCCCACCGATGCGATCCAGGTGGTCGCGCCCGGCGTGACGGTGGACCACCCGTATCCGCCCATCACCAAGAACTACCACTACGAGGTCGAGCTCGTGGCGGCGCTGAAGAGCGGCGGACGCAACATCCCCGCGGACCAGGCGCTGGGGCATGTGTTCGGCTACGCGGTGGGCCTCGACATGACGCGCCGCGACCTGCAGCGCGCCATGGGCGACCAGAAGAAGCCCTGGGAAGTCGGAAAGAGCTTCGACCACTCGGCCGTCGTGAGCTACATCCATCCCGCCGACAAGGTGGGCCATCTCGGCAAGGGCGCGATCTGGCTCAAGGTGAACGGCAACGTGAAGCAGAACGCCAACCTCGACATGATGACGTGGAACGTCGCCGAGCAGGTGGCGCACCTCTCCACGTTCTACGAGCTGATGGCGGGCGACATCATCTACTGCGGCACGCCCGAGAACGTGGGACCCGTGGTGCCCGGCGACGTGATGACCGGCCACGTCGAGGGGATCTACGACATCAACGTCAAGGTCGTCTGAAGTCCCTTGCCCTGATCGCCGCGGCCGCCGTTTTTTGCGCCGCGGCAGCCCCCCCTCCATCCGCCTCGCACGAGCAGGCCGAGGATTTCGACGCCTTCTGGCACGCGCTGGACGAGGGCTACGCGTACTTCGGCACCGAGCGCTCGGCGTGGAAGGCCGCGCGCGACAAATGGCGGCCGCGCGCGATCACCGCCACGAGCCGATCCGATTTCGTGGCGGTCCTCGAGGGCGCCGCGTCCGAGCTGCGCGATGACAACATCCGCCTGTCCGAGCGCAGCAACGGCGGTGCGCGCCGCGTCCCCTACGAAACCGACGTGTGGGCGAGGTGGAAGGACGGCGCGGCGTACGTCGAGGCGGTGAGGCCATTCGGCGATGCCGACGTCGCGGGGTTGCGTCCCGGCCTCGTGGTCACCCACGTGAACGGCATTCCCGTCGAGCAGGCGGTGCGCGATCGCCTGGACGGCGGCATCTCCACGCCGCATGCGCAGGACTGGGCGCTGCGCCACGTGCTCGCCGGGCCGCGCACCGGCCCCCTTCGAATCACCATGCGCGACGGCGCGCAGTCCAGGGAGCTGGTCCTCGAGCGAACCGAGCCGCGCATCACGGGCTCGGCCGCCTTCGGCCGGCGCATGGGCGACGAACGCGACATCGGCTACCTGCGCGTGCGCTTCGGAGCCGACAACTCGAAGCTCGTCGAGCGCTTCGATGCGGTGCTGAACTACCTCGACGACACTCGCGCGCTGATCCTCGACATTCGCGACCCGCCCGGGCCCGGCGACCGCGAGGCCACCCGCGACATGCTCGCGCGCTTCGCCAGCGCGGAAGTGCAGTGGCAGGCGCGCGAAGCCGGCGCGCCGCATCACGGAGGGGAAAGCGTGGCGCCCCGCGGCAAGATTTACCGGGCTCCCGTGGTGGTCCTCGTGGACCATTGGACCGCGGGCGAGGGCGAGGCGCTGGCCGCCGGAATGCGGGTGGTCGCGGGCGCGCGCATCGTGGGAACGCGCATGACGGGCTTGCACGGCGACCTGGCGGAATCACGGCTTCCGCATAGCGGCATCGTGGTGCGCTACCCCGCGCACCGGACCTTCCTCATGACCGGCGAGCCGCGCGAGAAGATGAAGCCCGACGTCCTCATCGACCTCGCAGCGCCCCAGGGCGGGCCGGGCGACCCGATCCTCTACGCTGCGCTCAAGCTCCTCGAGCCTTGTCCTGCACCCGCTTGTCGAAACGCTCCAGGTTCACCACCACCCGCTCATGGGTCCCCTCGCCGATGAGCTCGCGCTCATCCTCGGCCCGGACCTTGAAGTAGATCGTCCTTCCCTCGACGCGCACGACCTCGGCGGTCGCCCGCACGCGCATCCCCACGGGCGTCGCCGCGACGTGCGTCACGTCCAGGTGCGTGCCCAGGCTCTGGTGCTCCTCCGGCAGCGATTGCTCCACCGCCGCGAGGGCCGCCGCCTCGATGAGGTTGATCATCACGGGCGTGGCGAGCACGTGGATGCGGCCGCTGCCGATGCGCGGCGCCGTGTGCTGCTCGCCCACGACGAGCTCGGCCACGCCTTCGAGGCCTGCGGGCAGGTTGAGGACCAGTGCCATCGGAATGAAATTCCCGGGAGGTAGGAAGAATCCTGCGGCTCGCGCCGAGGGGGTCTGACCGCACAAACAGTATCGCTTCCCGAACGCCCGGCGCAACCCCGGCTCTATCTGGAATGATCGACACCACCTTGTCCTCGTTCGAGAGGGATGTGATCGAGGCTTCGCTTGAAGTCCCCGTAATCGTCGATTTCTGGGCGCCTTGGTGCGCTCCCTGCCAGCAGATGGGCCCCCTGCTGGAGAAGCTCGAGCGCGAATACGGCGGGCGCTTCCGCCTCGTGAACGTGAATTCCGACACCAATCCCGAGCTGGTCGCCTCCTTCAACCTGAAGTCGATCCCCTACGCCGTGGCCTTCGTGGACGGCAATGCGATCGCCCAGTTCATGGGCGCGCAGCCCGAGGCTTTCGTGCGCGCCTTCATCGACCGTCTCACGCCGAATCCCGCCGACATCGAGCACCGCGAGGCCCGTGAGGCGCTCGCCCGCGGGCAGAATGGCGTCGCCGAGGACTATCTCAAGAACGCCATCGCGCTGGATCCCTCCCACGCCGCCGCGCGCCTGGACCTCGTGAACCTCTTCCTCGACCGCGGGGACCTGGAGGGGGCGCACCGCCACTTCGACGTGCTCACGACCGCCGCCGTGCAGGAATCCACCTACGCCGCCGTAGCCACGCGCCTGGAAGCGACCGAGAAAGCGAAGGCCCTGCCGCCGATCGAGAACCTCGTGAGGCGCATCTGCAACGACGCCAACGACATCGGCGCGCGGTTCGACCTGGCGGAGCTGCTGATCGCCCGCCGCGATTTCGGGCCCGCGCTGCACCAGCTCCTCGAGATCGTGAGGCGCGACCGCGGCTGCGACAAGGCGCGCCGGCGCATGCTGGAAGTCTTCGCGCTCGCCTCGTCGCAGGAAGACCTCGTGCAGGATTTCCGCAGCAAGCTTTCCACCCTGCTCTTCTAGCACTGCGACACAATACGGGCCATGACGGCCCGTAGCGTTTCCATTCCGACCGCCCACCTCACGCGAAACCCCGACGGCGTTCCGTATTCCGAGGCATTCGGCGACGTCTACCATTCGACGCACGGCGGCCTCGCGCAGGCACGATACGTCTTCCTCGAAGGAAACGGGCTGCCCCGGGCGTGGTCGGGCCGATCCGCGTTCACCGTCCTCGAGACGGGCTTCGGTCTCGGGCTGAGCTTCCTCGCCGCCTGGGACGCGTGGCGAAACGATCCGTCGCGCTGCGCCCGGCTCCACTTCATTTCCGTCGAGGGGCACCCGCTCACGCGCGGGGACCTGGCCGGCGCGCTCGAGCCGTTCGGCGAGCTCCGCGCGCTTTCCCGCGCGCTGGTGACTGCATGGCCGCCGCCGCTCGCGGGCTTCCATCGCATGCATTTCGACGGCGGCGCGGTGATCCTCACGCTCCTGCAAGGCGACGTGCGCGAGGTGCTCCCCCAGCTCGTGGCGCGCGCGGACGCGCTCTTCCTCGACGGCTTCTCGCCCGCGCGCAATCCGGGGATGTGGTCGCCGGAAGTCGTGCGCGAGCTGGCGCGGCTCGCCTCGCCGGGCGCTACCCTCGCCACGTGGACGGTGGCGGGCGGCGTGCGTTCCGCGCTCGCCGGCGCCGGCTTCGCCATCGAGAAGCGCGAAGGCTTCGCCGGAAAGCGCGAGATGCTCGTGGGGCATCGGGCCGGGACGCGGCCGGATCGGCAGCCGGCCGAGCGGCGAGCCGTCGTGGTGGGTGGCGGCCTTGCCGGAACGCTCGCCGCCGAGCGCATCGCCGCGCGTGGCTGGCACGTCGAGCTCGTCGAAGCGCGCGCCGAGCGCGATGCCGCGGCCGTGGGCCTCGTTCGTCCCGTCGTGAACCTTCGCGACGCGGTGAACGCCCAGGCTTCGCGAAGCGCCTTCCTCTATGCCTTGCAGCACTATCGCGGGCTCGATCGCGACGGCTATCACCTCCAATGGCGCGCGAGCGGCGTGCTGCAGCTCGCCCAGGACGCCGACGAGGCGGCACGGTTCGAGGCCATCGTCCGGTCCCAGGGCTATCCTGCGGAATTCCTGTCCTTCGTGGAGGCCGATCGTGCACGCGAGATCGCGGACCGCGACGTGCGTGGCCCGGGCTGGTGGTTTCCCAGCGGCGCCTGGGTGTCGCCCGCAAGCCTCGCCGTGGCGAGCCTCGCCCGCGCGGGCGAGCGCGTGCGGCGGCGCATGCGCAGGGCCGTTGCGCGGCTGGAACGCGAAGGTGCGTCATGGCGCGCCCTCGACGCGGACGACCGCGTGATCGCCGAGGCGCCCGTGCTCATCCTCGCCAACGCCGCCGACGCGAAACGCCTGATCCCGCAGGCGCGGCTGCCCTTGAGCTCCGTGCGGGGCCAGGTGACCTACCTCCCGCGCTCGCCCGCGCGCCGCCTGGAGGTGATCGTGAGCGGCACGGGATACGTGGCGCCGGTGCCCGATGCCGGGGTGTGCGTCGGCGCGAGCTACCACCACGACGACGAGGAGCGCGGCGTGCGCGACTCCGACCACCGCGAGAACCTCGGGCGGGCCGAGGCGATGCTGCCCGG
Source organism: Usitatibacter sp. (assembly GCA_036276215.1). Lineage (GTDB taxonomy): Bacteria > Pseudomonadota > Gammaproteobacteria > Burkholderiales > Usitatibacteraceae > Usitatibacter. The sequence continues at coordinate 2,465 of DATBEA010000213.1, read as the reverse complement.
GTTCACCGACGGGCTCGATCCCGCCTCGCTCGACGGCTGGACGGGTTTTCGCACGACCGTTCCCGACCGGCTGCCCGTGTTCGGCGCGTGCGCCGTGGAAGGCCTCTATACCGCCACCGGACTGGGTTCGCGGGGGCTGCTCTGGTCGCCGCTGGGCGCCGAGCTCCTCGCCTGCGAGCTGGAAGGCGAGCCCTGCCCGCTGCCGCGCGACCTCGCCGGCGCCATCTCGCCGCGCAGGTTCCTCTCGTGAGCTCCATGCGCCCGGACCTGGCATCCCTCGCACTCTTCGTGCGCATCGCCGACATGCGCAGCATCACCCGCGCCGCCGAGGCGAGCCACATCGCGCTCGCCGCGGCGAGCCGGCGCATCTCCCAGCTCGAGGACCAGTACGGCGTGCAGCTCCTGGTGCGCGGCGCGCGCGGGGTGGAGCTCACCCCCGCCGGAAGCGCCCTCCTGCTCCACGCGCGGCGCATGCTCGGCCAGGCCGACGACCTGCGCGCCGAGCTTTCGGATTACACGAAGGGTGGCAAGGGGCTCGTCCGGGTCCACGCCAACGCCTCGGCGCTCGCCCAGCACCTGCCCGAGGACATCGCCTCGTTCTGCGCGAGCCACCCGGCGGTGAAGGTCGCCGTGGAGGAGCATCGCAGCGGCGCGATCGTCCAGGCGCTTCGCTCGGGCGCGGCCGACATCGGCGTGGTCATGGAGGGCGCCTCCACCGAGGGGCTCCAGTCCCTCGACTACCGCACCGACATCCTGGTGGCCGTCCTGCCCCGGGACCATGCCCTGCGCGGCAAGAAGGTGGCTTTCGCGAAGCTGCTGCCCTACGACATCGTGGGGCTGGAAAGCGACACGGTGATCTCGCGCCTCCTGGCGGCGGCGGCCGCGGCGCAAGGCCAGCCGCTGCGCCTGAGGATGCAGCTCAAGGGATTCGACACCGTGGCGCGGATGATCCAGGCGGGACTCGGGATCGGCGTGCTGCCCGAGGCTGTCGCCCGCACCTTCTCGCGCTCGATGAAGCTGCGCCTCGTCCCGCTCACGGATCCGTGGGCGAGGCGGCGGATGTGGGTGTGCGTGAAGGATTTCCAGGGGCTCCCCGCCTCTGCGAGGCAGCTCGTCGAGCACCTGAAGCACTAGCCTTCGCAATCCGCGAAGGCTCGCTTGTCCAAATAACCATTCTCCCGGGCCGCACCCGGATGGTCTCATCGGGTCATACCGCCGGATTCCAACCCTCTGGAGAGGCTGCCCGTGAGCAAAGAACTCGAAATCGCACGCATCCGCAAGGATTGGTCGGAGAACCCGCGCTGGGACGGCGTGAAGCGCGGCTACACGCCCGAGGACGTCTACCGGCTTCGCGGCAGCGTCCAGGTCGAGCACACGCTCGCGAGGCGCGGGGCCGAGAAGCTCTGGCGCCTCATGCACGAGCGGCCCTTCGTGAACTCCCTGGGCGCGCTCACCGGCAACCAGGCCATGCAGCAGGTGCGCGCCGGCGTCCCGGCGATCTACCTCTCGGGCTGGCAGGTCGCCGCGGACGCGAACGACAGCCTCGCCATGTACCCCGACCAGTCGCTCTATGCGACGACGAGCGTGCCCACGGTCGTGAAGCGCATCAACGCGGCGCTCCAGCGCTGCGACCAGGTCGACCACGCCGAGGGCAAGTCCGAGGTGGACTGGTTCGCGCCGATCGTGGCCGACGCCGAGGCGGGCTTCGGCGGCGTGCTCAACGCCTTCGAGCTGATGAAGTCCATGATCGACGCGGGCGCCGCGGGGGTGCACTTCGAGGACCAGCTGGCTTCGGTCAAGAAATGCGGCCACATGGGCGGCAAGGTGCTCGTGCCCACGCAGGAAGCCGTGCAGAAGCTCCTCGCCGCGCGCCTCGCCGCCGACGTGCTGGGCGTGCCCACGGTCCTCCTCGCGCGCACCGACGCCGAGGCGGCCGACCTCATCACGAGCGACGTGGACGAGAACGACAAGCCGTTCCTCACGGGCGAGCGCACCGCCGAGGGCTTCTACCGCACGAAGAAGGGCTTCGACCAGGCACTCTCGCGCGGCATCGCCTACGCCGAGTACGCGGACCTGGTTTGGTGCGAGACGGGCACGCCGGACCTCGATTTCGCGCGCCGCTTCGCCGAGGGCGTGCAGAAAGTCCATCCGGGCAAGATGCTCGCCTACAACTGCTCGCCGTCGTTCAACTGGAAGAAGAACCTCGACGACGCGACCATCGCGAAATTCCAGCGCGAGCTGGGCGCGATGGGCTACAAGTTCCAGTTCATCACGCTCGCGGGCTTCCACGCCCTCAACTACGGCATGTTCGACCTCGCGTACAACTACGCGCGCAGCAACATGTCCGCCTTCGTCGAGCTGCAGCAGAAGGAATTCGCCGCGGCCGAGCGCGGCTTCACCGCGGTCAAGCACCAGCGCGAGGTCGGCACCGGCTACTTCGACGACGTGACGCAGGTGATCCAGGC